>NZ_DFBY01000012.1:0-90375 GCF_002366815.1 Psychrobacter sp. UBA3068
TGACAACTACCTTGAAAAACTCCGCTACGTTGGAAATTATATTTGGATGGAGTTAGCTGGACGGTTCATGTAAGAGGGCTTTTCTATATTGATATCTGGACTTAGAAGCTGTAAGTATTACTATATAATCTAATATTATATATTTATAGTACAACGTAATTTTATGTGGTGTGTCTTCTTTTCTTAATACTTTCCATTCTTAATGTTTATTTGTCCGTATCCCTTGATATTTTTTAAGGTTAAGATTTTTTTTCCACGATTTTTCCACAATGTATATATGATTTCTCTATGAGTTTTGGTAGGATTGTCTAATTCCAGCTTACGTTTTTTACATCTAGTAATGCCATAATTTATCAAGGAGGCTGTAGTGTCTACAGAGTTAGCAGGCAAAAAAGAGCCAATCAACCAATTAGAGGTGATTAGTCAAGTAGAACCGATCAATCAATCGTTAATTCCAAAATCTGTACTAGAATATGCTGAAAGTAAGTGGTTGAGAATGTGTATTGATGCATATTTGAAAGGCACAAAAAAACATATAGACAGTTTAGATAATCTTTATAAAGGAATAGCTGAATTAAGTGTTGAAGACGCCAGGTCTTTACTGCTTTTTGAATTGAGGTTAAGCGGTAACTTCGATAAGATTTTGCAGTATGATGATGATGACCTTAAAAACTTACTTGCTTTCCAGATAAAAAGCTATACAGATCCGATTCATAGATTTCACTTATTAATTGATACTAAAATAAAAAATGTTTTGCCTAACGCATATATAGCGTGGTTCAAAAATGACCTAAGATCTTCGCTTTATCTTGCAGGTTTAATGCAGAGAACACTTGAAGAAAATAGGATAGTAAAAAAAGGTAGTGAAGAGTTTCTAACATATATCAATGACTATATACGTTTTAATGCATATGGTTATATATCTGAAATTCAATACAATATTCCTTCGATGGAGCATAGCTTTACTGAAAACCCAATGAGCTACCAAAGTGGTAATGGGGCCATTGACGTAATGCTTGGTTTAAAAGATTTATACTTAAACAATATAACGCCTACTAAAGAGATTAAATGGATAGACCTTACTAATGATGAACAAATTCAATATCTTTACGAAAGGTTGATTAAGCAGGGGAGTCTCATTCTTAATAAGAGCTTTTTCCCTAATAGTACAGAGGAAATGTATTATTTGATTCTGGCAAGTTTTGATAGTTTATCAAACTCTACTGGTAGTTCAGGTATAAGAGAAGGAAAACATAAAGACAGTTCAGCAAGACAGCTTGTATTGTCTCTCGTAGAAAAATCTTGGAAGGCAGCGGATAAACGTGCTAATAAATCTGAATCAGGTAAGCATAATAATATTAAAGTATATAAAAAGAATGAAAGTAAGTTGGAAAGCCTAGTGTCAAAAGGCTCTACAACTACAAGTAAGTTAATAAATGAGCTGATTATAGAGGAATACAATAAAACATTTAAGTAGACAACAGAGGCTATCTTGATTCACAACTAAAGTAGTAACTCCCTCTAGTTAGTGAATATAGTCTTGCAAATCATCTACTGTGAGCCCTTGGTTTAGCAATGCTTTGATCAAGGCTTGCTTATCAGCGTTTCGCAATGAATCAGGACGTTTGCTTTCTAATGAGTGCTCAATTTGCTGCCGTGCTGTCTGAAAGTCAACGACCTCGCCTGTGTCTCTGAGCAGGTCTAAAAAGTCTGCCCAGACTTGCATGATCTTACGGCGTTCTTCTAAGTGTTGCGCGTGGTTATAAACTGCGCGAATGCTGCTTTTTTTATCATGTGCCATTTGCTTTTCGATGGCGTCGCCCATATAGCCAAGCTCGTTTAAGTTAGTGGATGCGATGTGACGGAATCCGTGCCCAGTTTGCTTGCCAGCGTAGCCAAGGATGTCTAACGCATTATTAATGAATTCTTCACTATAAGGCTGGTGCATACCAGTGTGATAGAAAACGTATTCGTATTGACCTGTGATGGGTCTCATCTCTTCTAACACTGCTAGCATTTGGTCTGACAAAGGAACAACATGCTTACGTGCAATCTTAAGGTTATCAATATCGACACGCCATAGACGGTTAGGGAAGTCGATATGCTCCCACTTCATCATACGTAGCTCGATAGTACGACAGAATGAGTAGGCTAAAAATTTCATGCCTAATCGAGTTTGGTCATGACCATGATAGCTTTCAATATCTTGTAATAGTTTAGGTAGCTCACTAAGCTCAACGTGTTTCATGTGCTTAGTTTTTGCTTTTGGATATAGCTCTTTTAACCCTTCTGTATGATTTACCTTAATGAGGCGTTCTCTCTTAGCTCTTCTAAGAATATTGCCAACGAGATCAATAGTACGTCTGGTGACTTCTCGTGGCGGTGTTCCTTTTTTAGCCCTACTTTCAATGTTATCTGCCATTGATTTACAATCTTCAAATGTCATATCTTTCAAGGCTATGCCTTTAAAGCTTGGTAGCACGTCTTTGTGCATGCGATTATAGTCTTGCTGATAGGTGCGAGGTTTCACGTTGCGCTCACGCTCCTCTAGCCATTCAAGCGCATAATCATTGAACATCTTAGCTTGCTCGTTCACAAGCCTGTCTTGACGCTTTTTATTTTTTGGATTGATTCCATTGGCTACCAAAGCCTTGATATCAGAGTTAGCTACTCTCGCTTCTGCTAAACCCATCTGTGGGTATGTACCTAAAGTAGTTTTCTGCTGCTTACCATCGAAGCGATAAGCACTTACCCACGTTCGCGTGCCTGAGCTACGCACCAGTAATTGTAAACCTTGTTGGTCACTATATTTGTCAGGACGAGAAGGGGTGCATTTATCAGTGGGTTTGAGCTTACGAATCTTACTATCACTTAACATGTTGGTCTATTTCCTATACCTACGAGCTATATGTTTAAAGCGTTAAGACGATTATGTTGGTCTAAGGCATATAATTCTAGATAGAATGTTGGTCTAATTTAGGTGTATATGAATAATAGACCAACGAATAGACCAACACAAGCCACGGGATAGGTGGGTTATGTTGGGTTGAATTGGGAAAATAGCAGGCATAAAAAAAACGCTAGACGCGTTATTTATAAAGGGTTTAATTGGTATATGGGTGGAATTGGGGCAAGGTGGGAAAACTAGGAATTTATAAGATTGGCGGTGAAGGAGGGATTCGAACCCTCGATACGCTATGAACGTATACACACTTTCCAGGCGTGCGGTTTCAGCCACTCACCCACTTCACCGTTTTTTGAACGCCTAAGTATAGCGGATACCATTTAAAATGTCACGACCTAAGCCTTATCTTTCTTTATTTGTAGGCGCCTGCTAGGATAGCGTATACGTAATAACAAGCATAGATGGTTGAAAGTTGCATGATAAGTCTTGGCAGGCTCAAACACAATTTGAAAAAAAGCACAATAATGGCTGTAATGACGGTTGTAGTAAGCATAAACTCAGCGCATGCTGATGACTTTACCCAGTGTAGCCAATCTTTTTATGGTGGTATTTATCCTGAATTCATCAATACCAAGTTAAGTAATAAAACACAGTCGCTATGCATGGATGGTTTTGCGGTGATGTATTCAGGCGTGTCCCGTACACCGCTGTGGTCGGCTGAGTATCTGGATCGTACACGTCTACAACAAGCCAAGCAAATAGACCGTGAAGACAGCTTTCATGAAGAAAGTCGTCTGCCAAAATCAGTGCGCGCCTCGTTGTCTGACTATTCAGGATCTGGTTATGATCGCGGGCATTTAGCGCCCAACGCTGATATGGCAACACGCAGCCAGCAATACGATAGCTTTAGTCTGGCCAATATAGCCCCGCAATCACCACGTAATAATCGTTATATTTGGCGCAATATTGAATCGGCGACCCGTTACTTGACGCAGCAATATGGTGAGGTTTACACGGTAACAGGCGTGGCCTTTACGGACAAAAAAACCAAGCAGCTTGCTGACCGGGTGCTCGTGCCCAGTCATTTTTTCAAAGCAGTCTATATTCCAGCGATCAATCAAGCAGGGGTTTATTATGCGCCCAATGATGAATCAGAACGCATAGAGATCCTCAGTGTGGATGAATTAGCGACCAAGATTGGCATCGATGTCTTACCCGTCTTGGACAGTAAAACCAAAGCGCATGCATTTGATCTGCCGTTAAAAGCAGGTGAGGCCTCAGATATTCCCGAGACGTCAACAGAAGCGCCTGATTGGCTGCTGTTTGTTTGGGCGATTTTTGAGTGGCTATTGGCACAATTACAGGCATAAAGCCTTTTATGTGAGTAAAATCGCCCAATTTAGGAAAGCGAACAAGTTGCTGTTAATAAAAAGGATAATCAGATGATTGAGCCATTTGCTAATAACCACCAAAGCATGCAGATTGGTGAGCTCGTAATCGAAAATCAAGTAGATAAAATCATCATATATGGTGATATCGAACTGACTTTAGACGCCGCTGGCTATCAGCAAGCCCAGCAGTTACATGAGCTGACCGCTAAAATTGTGCAGGCTTTTGAGACCCCTGACATTTATAGTAATAGTGCGGAAAAGTCAAAAGAAAATGATGACCAGTCGGGTAGAAATATCGACAACCCTTTCCTGTAACTCTTTGATATGGTTTTGTTTTTATGGCAAGAATAAAGCATAAAAAAATTACTAGGCAAACCATAAAAATTGCTTATAATGAGTCAAGACATCGCTTATGTCGCGCAAGTCTTTGAAAAAACGTATAAGTAAGGGCGGTTAATGAGCTGTTAAACAGGGTAAAGCCGCGATACTTGTAGTAAAGATTCTAGCAAAGGATAAGCATAGAACACCAGAAACATAACGTTTCGCATAATCATTGTACGAAGGGAGTCAATCTATGAAGTTATTTACAAAAACCACGTTAGCAGTTGCAGGTATCAGTTTAGCCAGCATGGCATTCGCCGCTGACCCATTAGCCAATACCACTTGGCAGACATATGATGAAGGCAAGCCAAAAGGTACCGTAAAGATTACTGAGTCAAACGGTGTACTAACAGGTACTCTTATTGCTACTAACTCAGCCAAAGGTAAAAAGCACATTGGCACAACTATTATTAGAGGTCTAAAAGCTGATGGTGGTGGGAAGTACAGTGGTGGTACGATCACTGATCCTGAGAAGGGCAAAGACTATCGTATGACAGCAAATTTAAGCGGAAATACCTTAAAGCTAAGAGGTTACATTGGTCCATTCTCACGCAGTCAAGAGTGGAAAAAGAAATAAGCTAATTTTTCATTTTTAAAGTCTAGTATAAATCTGATCAAAAAATCCCGCATTACCGAAAGGTATTGCGGGATTTTTAGTGCGTGTCGGTTAATCGACCTTCAACACCTTTATCTTACAAACTCTGGATAAGCTTCCATACCACATTCAGCTATATCTGCCCCTTCATACTCATCTTCTTCAGAGATACGTAGACCGATGACAGCCTTGATGATGGCCCAAACGATTAAGCTGGCAACGAATACCCAAACAAAAATAGTAGCGGCCCCAGCAATCTGACCCAAGAGCGTCGCTGCTGGATTGGTAATCGGTACGATAAGTAGACCAAATAGGCCAACCACACCATGAACGGAGATCGCCCCCACAGGGTCGTCTATCTTTATTTTATCTAGTGCTAGAATAGAGAGCACAACAATCACACCAGCGATGAGACCAAAAAGGGTCGCTTGCAACGCAGATGGGGTGGAAGGCTCTGCAGTGATTGCGACCAACCCTGCAAGTGCACCATTTAAGAGCATCGTCAAATCAGCTTTACCAAAGATGAGGCGTGCTACTAATAAAGCACCAACGGCACCACCAGCAGCTGCTGCATTGGTATTCAAAAAGACCATCGCAACTGAGTTGGCGCTAGCAATGTCGCCAAGCTTTAGCACAGAACCACCGTTAAAGCCAAACCAGCCCATCCACAATATAAGAGTACCAAGCGCTGCTAATGGTAGGTTAGCACCTTGAATTGCGCGTATCTCACCATTAGGCCCATACTTACCTTTACGTGCACCTAATAGTAAGACGCCTGCCAAGGCCGCGGCTGCCCCTGCCATATGGACGATACCCGAACCTGCAAAATCAGAAAAACCCATGTCGCCGAGGTTAAATAGACCAAAGACGTCTTTGCCACCCCACGTCCAGCTGCCTTCTAATGGATAAATCACGCCAGTCATCACCACGGCGAATAATAAAAACGACCACAGCTTCATGCGTTCAGCCACAGCCCCTGATACGATAGACATACAGGTCGCGACAAACACCACTTGGAAGAAAAAATCAGACGCAGCAGAGTAAACAGAATCACCGCCAAAACCATTTTCAGCTGATGCGGTTAGCGCATCTTCTACTAATGTCGCATTGCCTGCAATGCCACTCAAAAATAGCTCACCACCATACATAATGGCGTAGCCGCATATCATGTACATGATAGAAGCGGTCGCAAAGAGCGCGATGTTTTTGGTTAGAATCTCAACCGTATTTTTTGAACGAACAAGACCGGCTTCTAACATGGTAAAGCCCGCTGCCATCCACATGACTAGCGCCCCACATATCAAAAAGTAAAAGGTGTCAAGTGCGTACTGGAGCTCAAAGATTTGATTTTGCATATTAATTCCCCCTTGAATTGATGCAATACAGCTATCGGTGTGTGCTATAAGTCTGTGTCTATAGGTTGGCCTTAGGCTTTAGATCGCGTCAGGGCCTGTCTCGCCGGTACGTATACGAATGACTTGCTCAAGCGCAGTAACGAAAATTTTACCGTCACCAATTTTGCCTGTGCTAGCGATACGAGTAATGGCTTCAATAGCAGGTTCAACCATCTCGTCGATGACCGCCACTTCGACTTTTACTTTAGGCAAGAAGTCCACCACGTACTCTGCGCCGCGATAGAGTTCTGTGTGACCTTTTTGGCGACCGAAACCTTTGACTTCAGTAACTGTGACACCTTTAACACCGATGTCAGAAAGCGCTTCACGTACATCATCGAGCTTAAACGGTTTTAAGATCGCAGTGATTAGCTTCATAAAAAATTCCTTATTTGTGTGATGCCGCAGGTTGATAGAGGCACTGTATGCATCGTATCGCTGCCATGCTTACCATAAGTCATTCAAGAACTGTGCCAATTTACTCAAGGGGGAGAGGTAGGATTGGATTTATTTGCTCAAAAATAACCACAGCAGTGGCAAGTGATACCGTCTATGTGGTCATGACATCAGTTGCCATAATAAGCACAGACAATGTCAATCAACCGTTGGCGTTGAATCAACGAAAACTTTATTATAACCAACTTTTTAGGTACTTGGGGAGGCGATCCATCTATTTCATGTGACGATTTGCTAACTTGGTTTGAGGAGTTGATAGGATGGATAGAGGTAAACGTACTGCTGAGAGGGAAAGGGTGAAACAAAGACAAGCCGCAGAGCACGATATTGACGTTCATGCTCTGCGTGCAAATAAGCAAATAAAAAGGCGTGAAGGTATAAGTAGCTTAACGCTAAGCTTTAGGGAACAGGAGGTAGGGGATTTTGGTGCTGCCTAGCAGTTTTTTAGTGTCACTGCCTTTTACAAGTTCGCGCAGACGAGAGTGACCAAAGGCGCCCGTCATCAATAAGCCTATATTATTCTCGTTTTGATAGTAAGTTAAGGCAGCTGTGACGTCACGGCTGTCTAGTAGTGCTTTTTTAGACTTAATGCCCGCTTGCTTGAGCCGCGCATAGGCTTCACGCAGCGCATCGCAGTTTTCAGAGTTCTCTTTACCCACCATGACCACGTGCACGGTCAACGCTCGCACGAGTGACGTTTTGCACAGCCAGTTGAGTAGCTTATGGCAGGTTGGGCTGTTATCAAAAGCAAATAAGGCAGTGGTAGGGGGCAAAAATGGTGCATGCGTCACCAAAATGGGGCAGTGGCTCACTCTGATGAGTTGGCTTAAGGGAGACTTGCAGGTGACATTGTGGCCTATGACGATCAATTGTGCTTTGTCATCGACATAATCAATACTTTCGTTAAGTTTCTCGTGCCGATGCAACGTATAAGTCTTAAGTTTGTGATGTTGCTGTTCACAGTAGGAAGTGGCTTGATGTAGCAACAACTTACCTTGGGCTTTTAGCTCGCAGTTACTTAAATGCTCTTTGGTCGTGAACTGCTCGAGCAGCGTGTGCTCATCATCGATATTAAGACAGCCTGAATAGTTCACTGCTGCTTTTTGCTGCAAGCTTGGCACAGAGTGCAACAGGCCAACAGGGGATTGCAGGCGCGTAGAGGCCCACATGCTCGCCTCTAACACAGCTTGCACATGATCAGGGCAGTCTAAGCACGCAATCACACTATCTGGTTTCAAGTTACTCATAAGACGACCACAACGTTAATAATAATAAAAATCAGCCAATCAGTAGAGGACTAGGACGTAATGAACCAACCCAGCCTTTTTAATCAACGTGATCCTCTATTAAACTTTAGTTTTATAAAACACTGACGAATGTCAGCATGATAAAGCGGACGCAGACTGGCTTAATCCAATAAGCCAATATCGCGGCGATCGTGGATAGAGAAGCGATCAATCAATGTTCGGCTTGCATTGTTGAGTCCCACCACTTTGACATCAATGCCTTCACGTTGCAAGCGCATGACCAGCTTGTCCAAAGTGTCAACGGCGCTGACGTCCCAAAAATGCGCTTGGCTGACATCAATTTGAATGCTGTCTAAGGCTTCTTTGGTATCAAAGCTACTTAAGAACTGCGTGGTAGACGCAAAGAAAACCTGTCCCTGAACGTAGTAATAGCGTGTGTTACTGCTGTCATCATACTCGCTAAACACGGTTAAAAACTGACCAATCTTATTGGCAAATGCCAGCGCAGAGAGCAACACGCCGACACCGACGCCATAGGCTAAGTTGTGTGTAAAGACCGTGGTCAAAACAGTGGCTAGCATAACAATGTTAAATGACACGGGGTGCGTTTTAAACTCGCGAATAGATTGCCAATTAAAGGTGCCGATCGATACCATAATCATCACAGCGACCAACGCGGCCATTGGAATTTGGCTGACCCACTCACTTAAAAACACCACCATAATGAGGAGTACCACCCCTGCTATCAAAGTAGACAGACGCGTACGTCCGCCAGACTTGACGTTGATCATTGATTGACCAATCATTGCACAACCCGCCATACCGCCAAAAAATCC
The DNA here is from genome assembly GCF_002366815.1 of Psychrobacter sp. UBA3068. NCBI lineage: Bacteria > Pseudomonadati > Pseudomonadota > Gammaproteobacteria > Moraxellales > Moraxellaceae > Psychrobacter > Psychrobacter sp. UBA3068. Next base: position 9,206 of record NZ_DFBY01000012.1, read on the forward strand.
TGATACCACGTTCGCCATACCCTGACCACGACACTCGCGGTTTTTATCACTTGGCGTATCGGTCAATTCATCAACGATCGTGGCTGTCATCATAGATTCTAACAAGCCAACGATGGCAAGCGCGATAGAATAAGGCGCGATGATCAGCAATGTAGTTACATTCAATGGAATGTCAGGCAACAAAAACATGGGTAAAGAATCGGGCAAATCCCCCATACTGCCAACGTTACGAATATCAAGATTCATATACATCGCGACCGCCGTCAATCCAACAATACAGATAAGCGGTGACGGAATCACGCGACCGATTTTAGGAATAAGCGGGAACAAGTAGATAATAGCCAAACCCGCTGCCGTCATGATATAAACGGTCATACCAACGCGTTCGGTCATTGGGTTCAGCTCGGGTAGCTGGGCTGCAAATATCAATATTGCCAGCGCATTGACGAAGCCAATGACCACTGAGCGGGAAACAAAGCGCATCAAGTTACCGAGCTTTAGAATTCCCATGACGATCTGGATTGCACCGCATAATAAAGTAGCGGCTAGCAGATACTGTAAGCCATGCTCGGCGACCAAATCCACCATCACCAGCGCCATCGCCCCAGTCGCAGCCGAAATCATCGCTGGACGGCCACCGACAAAACTAATCACCACGGCGATACAAAATGAGGCATACAAGCCGACCTTTGGGTCAACGCCTGCGATGATAGAAAAAGCAATGGCTTCTGGAATCAGGGCCAATGCGACGACCAAACCTGATAAAACATCACCGCGAACATTGGAAAACCACTCGTCACGCAAGGTATCAATAAAAGATGTCATAAGTAAACTGTATAGGGTTAGAGGCAAAAAAAGTAATCATTGCGCAGTAATAAAATGATCGCGTCGCTATAAAAATAGCTATTCATCTTGGTTTGCGGCAACACGCACGGCGTCATGTTGGGGCATTGAATTATTAACGGTCAGTCATAAATATATCTACTGATTTATTTACTGGTATCACTAATACGTTCACCCATAATAAATCTAGGAGATTATCTAAAAAAATAGTGTTTACAACAGGTTGCTTAAAGTAAGGTATTCGAAAATAGCACCGACAACAACGGATAGCGTCAGCAATAATTTGCTGCGGTAGAGGGTGATAAGTAATCTGTGAAATAAAAGCGGCAGTCTGACACAGCACGATCACAACATCTATCGTCGCTAAAGAGATGTGACAATAGCGCGTTAAATGTGGCAACATGCTAAACTGAAACGCTTGGGGTGATACTCACTCATATACAGATTAGGGCAGCTATTATAACACTAGCCGCCTCATATAAAAACAGGCGCATAATAGCACAAAGTCATAAAAAACCAGTACCGAAATTTGAGTGATACCGTTATGATACTTTTTATCTTAACGGTATCACTCAGCTTCTTAATAGTAGGTTTGTTTGACGCCATTTTGCTCGACCAATAGAAGGAATAGATATGACCACCAATACTGCAACTGACGGCTTACTTCATAAAGGCAGTGGTCTACAAGTCGTGGTCGGTTTGGGACAATCTGGGCTATCAGTAGCGCGCTATTTGGCTCATCAAGGCTATCAGGTAGCAGTCACTGATGCTCAGGCGACTCCCAGATTAGCTGATCAATTGCCAGCCGAGATTGATATTCGCCAATTTGGCGCAATCGACGCCGCGCTGTTGCAGCAAGCGGCACGTATTATTATCAGCCCTGGCATCTCCCTTGATACCGAAGCTGTAGCTGCCGCCCGTCAAGCGAATATTCCCGTCGTCAGCGATATTCAGCTGTTTTGTGACGCCTGTACAGTACCGATAGTGGCGATTACGGGGTCTAATGCCAAAAGCACCGTTACCACGTTAGTGGGACAAATGGCGGCGGATGCTGGTGTCAATGTCGGCGTTGGCGGCAATATTGGCGTACCAGCACTCACTTTATTTGATAATACCGATATGGAATTGGCCGTGCTTGAGCTGTCTAGCTTTCAGTTAGAAACAGTGACTAACTTGAGCGCACAGGTTGCAACGGTTCTGAATATGTCGCCCGATCATTTAGATCGCCATGGTGACATGCTCGGTTATCACCAAGCCAAACACCGTATCTTTCAAGGGGCCAAGTCGGTGGTCATTAATCGTGAAGATGCACTGACAAGGCCGTTGGTTGCCGACAATTTACCCAGAATCAGTACGGGTATTCATGCGCCAGATAAAGGTCAGTATGGTCTTATCACCGATCCTGAAGGCCAGATTTATCTTGCTCACGGTACAGAAAGGCTACTATCGGCAGACAAACTGTTGATTAAAGGTCGTCATAATCTGCTCAATGCGCAAGCAGCACTAGCGCTTGGTGAGCTTGCAGGCTTACCACTTGATAGTATGCTAGATACTTTACAGCAGTTCACAGGTCTTGCGCACCGCTGCCAGTATGTGGCAACTGCTGCTGACATTGATTACTTTAATGACTCAAAAGGCACCAACATCGGCTCGACCATGGCTGCCATCGAAGGGCTGGGCGCGGTCTATGCACCAAAAGATGGGAAGCTGTTGTTGATTTTGGGTGGACAGGGTAAAGGCCAGCAATTTGGCGAGCTGACCCCTTTTATCAACCAATATGTGAGCCAAGTGCTGTTTATCGGTGAGGACGCCCAGCAGATTGAGCAGCATTTACGGGCAGCCAACATAAGCGATGACGTCGCCTTACATCAGTGTCAGACGTTAGAAAACGCTTTTGCGACTATTCAACAAGTGACAGCAAGCAGCCTATCACAAGTGCAGGCTGTGCTCCTGTCACCCGCTTGTGCCAGCTTTGACCAATACAGTGGCTATGCTGATCGCGGTGACCATTTCAGTCAGCTGGTTGATCAATTAAGTCTGCCCAGTCAAGCAGTCTAATGATCGATTAAATGCGTTGGTGTGGCAGGCAGGTCAGTAGTCCTTGGGTGAGAGGAATATAGGCGGGCATTTTATTTATAAATGATTGTTTTGCTTATAAATTACTGCTACTGTCCATAATAACTGGTCAAACAAGCCGGCTGCTATGCTCTTTACTTGATTGTCTGTTCAGTCGTCATATGTATATGGGTAGCTGAGCATTTGATAATACTTACTTTATATTTTTTAAACGGTGGCGTTTAATAGACGCCGTGTTTTTCGTTCGTTAGTGTATATAAAATTATGGCGCTCTCTTCTTTTTTTCGTTCCTCGTCGCAGCCCAAGCAAGCCTCTGGTTCAGACGGTATACTGTCTATGCCGTCAGCTCGCGCAATTTTACTATCGAGTGTCGGCTGTATGCTGGTACTCAGTTTATTGATGGTGGCTTCTGCGTCTATTCCTTTTGCCCTCAGCCGCGGTATGACAGAGCTATACTTTTTCAATAACCAGCTGCTGTACATGATGATTGGTCTTATTATCGCCGCCATCCCTTATTATGGTGTGTCGTTGCGAACGTTATATAAGACCGAAACCCAGTTTATTTTATTGGGTATTACCGGCATATTGCTCGTAGCAACGCTGTTTAGTACGCCTATTAATGGTTCTAAGCGTTGGTTGAACTTAGGACTGTTTAATTTTCAGGTAGCAGAACTGGCCAAATTAGTCATGATTGTCTTCGTGTCTGATTTTGTGGTGCGCCGCTCTTTTGAGGTGCGTAATGGCTTAGATGGTTTCTTACGAATTATGCTGGTGGTGGCGCTAATAACCATCCTACTGTTATCGCAACCAGATTTTGGCTCTTTTGTCGTTATTTTGGGTACCATTTTTGCGATTTTTTACATCGCTGGTGCCCCTTACAAGCATTTCTTAGCCTTAGGTGCAGCCGCTATTGGTGGGGCTGTCTTAATGGTGACGACGGCGCAGTACCGATTGGTGCGTGTGATGTCATTTATGGATCCGTTTGACGATGTGCAAGATACGGATTATCAACTAGCCCGCAGCTTGATCGCCTTTGGTCGCGGACAGTTTACGGGTGTGGGCTACGGTGAGAGCGTGCAAAAACTGTCGCATCTACCAGAAGCTCATACCGACTTTTTATTGGCGATTACGGGTGAAGAGCTGGGTTTTGTTGGCGTGACGATGGTGTTGGTGCTCGAAGCGCTGATTATCGGTAGTGCGATGCGTATCAGTTACAATGCGCTAAAGCGTCGGCAGATGCGTATGAGCTACACCGCCTTTGGTATTGGTGTGGTGTTTATCGCGCAGACGATTATTAACGCCGCGATGAATATGGGCGCGATTCCAACGAAAGGTTTGACCATGCCGTTCTTTAGCTACGGCGGTTCTTCAATGTTGATCAGTCTAGTCATGGTAGCGCTATTGCTAAAAATCTACAAAGAAAGTCCTGAGATCGAAAAAAGCCAGTGCCGATATTATTAATAGATTTTAGGTTCTTAACAGATTTATTGATAACGTCTGCCCTCATTTAAACAAAAAGCGTCGCTACTGGTGGCGCTTTTTGCTTTTTGATGAGATTCAATGAGGCGCGTTCAGTTGTTGCTTACCTTGTAGTGGTGTGTTGTCCCATTGAGCAATCGCTTGCTTGAGCATATTGGTGGGGGTATCTTGATCGACGGCGGGTTGTTGTAAGAGTTGTAAAGCAGTAGCGATGAGCTGGCTTGGATCCCGCGTGTCAATCGGCTGAGCGAGATTCTGTTTAGAAAGCTTTTGTCCATCAGGATGACATATTAGTGGCAAATGATACCAATGATCGATAGTTGGCAGATGAGCCGCCCGCATGATACTGATTTGCGCTGTGGTCATGGGTAGGATATCCAAACCGCGCATGACGTGGGTGACTTGCTGCAGACCATCATCGAGGCTGGCCGCCAAAATATAGTTGATCATACCATCTTGGCGGCGCGCTACCATGTCACCTAACGTTTGCTGAGGGTTATCCCATTGTATTCCTTGGATACCGTCGTTAAAGCCAATCCTATAGTCTGGCAGCTGTATGCGTAGTTTATGCTCTTGTCTACTAAGGTCAGCTTTGATACAGCAGCGCGGATAACGCTTCCTATTAGGTGCGCCTTGGCTGGTATCATTGACAAGCTTGTTTTGTTCTTCTTGCGCCCAATACTGCTCCAAATCTTTGCGTGAGCACTGGCAACCATAAGTCAGTGGGCGTAGGGCTGACGACAAGTAATCATTGTAGATATCAATACGCTCAGATTGATAAATGATATCACCGTCCCAGTGTAAGCCCAGTGTCTCTAAGTCGATCAGAATCTGCTCAGTAAACTGTCGATCACAGCGTTCTGTATCGGTATCTTCGATACGCAGCAGCCACTGTCCATTCAGTGACTTTATATGGCAAAAACTGGCAAGGGCAGTGGTTAGTGAACCAAGGTGCAACTCCCCAGTGGGTGAGGGGGCAAAGCGGCCAATAGGCTGTGGTGCGAGGGCTTGATTGGGCATAAGGATCTGGCTAGTTTTTAAAGTAGCGGATTATCAGTAAAATTGATGGATAGAATAATAAAGATACGTGTAAAAAGATATTGATGAAATAAGCTTATTTTGTGAATCTTCGCAGTCTCAAAAGGTATGATTGGTTGGGTCATCTTTACTTGCTGTACTGTGAGTTTGTGACATGGGATGGGTCATTAGCCAAAAAACGCCTCAACCAAAACGCGACGAGCGACCAATCGTGTGGCCGCTCGTGCTGGTATTTATATTCTGGTACTTACGTCAATGACAGCTCGTTTACGCCCCTTGGTTTTGACGCTCTTTAATCTCAGACAACGTTTTACAGTCAATACATTGAGTGGCTGTGGGACGCGCTTCTAAACGGCGCAGACCAATCTCTACACCGCAGGTTTCACAAAAACCATAGTCATCGTTTTCGATTTCCACCATAGATTTATCGATTTTGCGAATAAGTTTACGTTCACGGTCACGTGTACGCAAAGCCAACGCAAATTCTTCTTCTTGAGTGGCACGATCGTTGATGTCCGGCATAGCGCTTGACTCATCTTGGATGTAGTTCTTAGTGCGATCCGCTTCGCCAATCAACTGGCTTTTCCAGTCTAATAAAATAGCCTTGAAATGCTCTAGCTGTGCATCAGACATGTACTCTTCGTCTGGGGCTGGCACATAAGGCGTAAACTTAACTTCACTTGGATTTGGGGTCAGGGTGCTCATATGGGTATCCTACTTTTTCAAATTAATTCAATAAAACGACGTATCAAAAGATAAGACGTTATTAATGTACAAACGCTATCATTTATTCCTTTATCAAACGTTTTACCACGTGGTGATACAAGTAACACAGCTGATCTAATAGTACGTTATTTTGGTATGCTCACATCGACATGCAATAGTCAGGTATATTGTTATAGATATTTTTAATGAAATGGCATTGTCTAAAGACTACGACCAATCACTGACTATGAAGATTTAGTTTGGGGTCGACGTAGCCATCCTAGCTATTATCATTCGGCCTATATCAAATATTAGACAGTCCTCGTTGCATTTTACAAGTTGTATCATTGTTTCTAATAATAATGAAGTTATTTTTTACGTTGAAGTCAGATTTTCTATTAACAGCCCTTGTATATCCGCTTAAGTAATAGCCCTTAAAAGCACAAGCTATAAGGGCTGGCACTATTATTTATGCCATTAAATCTGGCCATCAAGTATCCAGTCTTTCAACCCAGCTTGCAACCTTTCCATTGTTGGCTAATTGCAACCAGCGATAACCAGGTCGTCCGCCTTTATCATGGGCAAAATCATCCTCATAGGGCATAAACTGATAGCAGGTAGACGGTGTGCTATAAACGGTGACACCTTGACGCTGGCGGACCTGCTCTTGGTGAGTATGTCCACTGATAATCACTTGTAGATGCTCAAACGGGGCCATATGCTGCCAAAAACTTTCGGTGTTTTTTGCCATATGGGTGTCAATCCAATTCGAATTTACGGGAATGAGGTGATGGTGTAAGGCAATTAGCGCAGGTTTATGACAGGTACTAAGCCTACTACATAACCAGTCAATATCAGTGGAGGTGACTTCGCCCGCCACTTCGCCAGTGACAGAGGAGTCCAGTAATAGTAGCTGCCAGTGCTCCGCCTCAATGACATGCCGGCTAAGCAGACGTGAATCCGCAGGTCGGGCAACCAGCTCACGTTGAAAGAAAGGCAGATCTTTCCCGTTCTCATCAGTCACGTCGTGATTGCCAGCAATACAAACAAAAGGAATGTGGGTCGCCTGCAAGACTTGAAAGATATAATCATAAATAGTGGACTCTACCTGATTGACTAAATCACCAGTCACGATGATCAAATCGCAGCGCATATCTTCACTCAGTGCTTGCTGTAGTACTTTCTCAAAGCTACGCTGACAACTGGCCACCTCGTCACAATGGCTGTGACTATCAGTACTGGCCGCGACAGGCGTGGATAAATGTAAATCACTGAGCTGTAAAACATTTATTTGATCATCTGGCGTGCTGATTTTATTGACAGGATAGCTTAGCATTGGGTCAGTCCCTCATCGAAACAAAACAATTGATGTTGCTAGAATGAATAGGCATAAACGGGCTATTAGCAGTTTTTTCATCGCTTATTACTGCTATGAGTGTGAAGATGAACTCACACCATGATGATAATAGCTAATCAGCACCAACCGTATTAGGGCAAGTTTACCTCATTAAGCAAATGAAAGCTCTAGTAATATTAATGAAATAAAGTTGGATAAGACAGTTAAGGAAAACAGTTAAACAGCATGGGCCATGACACGATCAATGGCGAGTGGACCAAAACTTTGCTGCGATAATTTTTGAAAAAATCAGCGCCATAAAAAATAAAATCGCTAATATCAACACGATAGACAGCCCAGTCTGGATATCCAGCCAGATACTGCCCCACACCCCCAAGGTCACGCCAAGTTGGGCGATAAGTAACGACACAATGACCATTTGTTTTGGCGATTTTGACCATAACCGAGCCGTTAGCGCTGGCAACACCAATAAACCACTGATTAATAAACTCCCAACAGCTTGCAGGGCAATCGCACAAAATCCTGCCAACAGTCCCATAAAAAACAGGCGCTGGCGTGTGGGGTTAACACCCTGTATGCGTGCCAACGCTTCATGAGTGGCAAGTTTGATTTGCGCAGGCCATATATAAATGAGTAGACACAAGCCAACCAGTACGCTACTAGCGATTAAGGGCAAGTCGGCCCAGTCAAGCTCCAGCAAGTTACCAAATAAAAATCCCAAGACATTGGCTTGTTGGTCGGTCAGCTGGGTTAAGGTTAATAACCCTAAACACAACAATGAGACGGCAACGACTGCCAATACTGCATCAGCTGGCAGGCGCTCATCATCAATGAATACCAGTCCCAACACGACCACCGCGCTGACTAACGCAATACCAATACCCATCGGCAATTGCCACAGTACAGCCAATGCAACACCCAGTAAGGTGCCATGTGCTAATGCATCGGCAAAAAATGCCATGCGCCGCCACAGAACCAAACATCCTAAGGGAGCAGACAATAGCGCTAAAATGCTGCCAGCGATCCAAGCGGGGGCAATGATGGCTAACCAAGCAGTCATAATAAATATCCGTAAAGTTGCTGATAAAGGCTAAAAGCGATATTTGTATTTAATACATTTAGCGTTAGAGGTTTGAGGTACATTATTACCCTTAAAGCTCGCTTGGGGCGTGATGCTCGCAGGCATGAGGCTGATGCACATATGGCTGCTCATAATGGTGACCAAATAGCTTCTGGAACTCCGTGCTAATCGCAAGCTCACTTGGCCGCCCTTCACAACAAATATGCTTATTAAGGCAGATCACGCGGCGACTGCCGCGCATTACCCAATGTAAGTCATGCGACACCACCAGCATGGCACAGCGCAAAAAGTCTGGCAGCTCATCAATGAATTGATACAACCAAACTTCAGTATCAGGATCAAGACCTTGCATTGGCTCATCTAAAATTAACAAATTGGGTTTGTCTAATAACGCGCGGGCCATCAATACCCGCTGGGTCTCACCACCGGATAGATGTAGCATTTGCCGCGACAGCAAGTGGGTCAAGGACAGATTATCAAATATAAACTGCCGCTGTTTGGCTGTTAAACGTTTCTTATTTGCTTGACCCAATAAATCGCTTACGCGTAACGGCAATATCGGTGGTATGGCAAAGCGCTGCGGTACATAGCCAAGTTGTAACGGCTCATGCGCTTTGATACTACCTTTAGTTGGTTCAATCAGACCTAAAATAAGTTTGACCAATGTCGATTTACCAGCGCCATTGGGCCCAATAAGACTGACAGTCTCATTCACAGCAATATCGATATCAATATGTGAGAGTAAGCGCTGCTGTCCAATGTGATAGCTTATATTATGTAAACTTAACAGTGGCGTTTTACCATCGGTACTGGCGACTGATGGTTGGTTTGAGGGTGATTTAGAAGCATTCATAAGGTCACAGCGGCTTAAAGGAATAATAAGAAATAGGGAGCATCAATCGTCATACCGTTTGGTCTGACTGACATGTCTGACACAAACCGCTCAGTTCAATGACACTACGCGCCACCACAAAACCAACATCTTGCTCTGCAAAGCTCATCATCTCTTGCACGGGCACACTGCTACATTCTTGTACCTGCTGACACTGCTCACAGATTAAAAAAGCTGCCGTATGCTGTGCTCGTGGATGACAGCAGGGCACGTACGCGTTGATAGATGTCAGCTGATGAATCAAACCTTCTGCCAGCAAAAACTCCAAACTGCGATACACCGTTGGCGGTGCGACGTTTTTTGCATCATTTTTTGACGCTTTTATGTCCTCATCTTTAGCGGACAAGCGGGCTTGTTGCAACTGAGTGATCAAATCATACGCACCCACAGGCTTAGTCGCTTGCAGTACAAGCGCATATATTTGTTGGCGTAGTGGGGTAAAACGGACGCCGCGCGCCCGACACTGCTCCTTTGCCGCTGCGACTCGATCCGTCACCTCTTGCGTTGAAAAGTGCTGAACATTATGCAGATGCTCACAGGTAGATGAAGTGATAGACATGGCGCAAGCTCCTAGGATTGACATAATAACGCCAGACAGTATAAGCGAAGGGCAAAAAAATAAGCGATAAAATAACACAGGGCGGCATTAATGTTATAGTATAACATATTAACAATAAAAATAATCTCACTGTTATTCTATCAATCCATGCTCAATCGTCTTTGCGCCAGTGCATCACACTGACTTGTACTGTCATACCTGTTTAATAGGAATATCATCACATGACTGCTCACCATACTCTCAATAGTTTCGCTGTCCCGCCGCATTCATACCCTGAAAAACCCAGCCAACCGACGTTTTTTGATCATGTAAGAACCAGGCTTAAGCGTTCAAAATACTTGATGACAGGTGTAGTGCTAACGCTTAGCGCTTTTGGCTCTCTACAGGTACAGGCCGCAACGGTCAGTGTGAGCAACCATCCGATGTTTTTACTCAGTCAAGCGGTGACTGAGGGCACGCCTTCTGCCAATCAAATTTTACAAGCTGGTAATGTGGGCCATCATGGTAGTATCAGTCCCAGTGATATGAAAGCCATTAAAGACAGCAAATTTGTGGTCTGGTTTGGTCCGTCACTAGAAAGCAGCTTGACTGGCAGCTTAGAGAGTGCGCCCAACGCCATTGCTCTATTTGACTTCAATGCTTTTAATCGCCACCCGCTGCGTGATGTGACAGGCGCGCCAATTAAAGGTACCCTCGATCCGCATATTTGGCTGGATCCTGAAAACGCCAAAGCCATCACTCGGGCATTGGCGGTCATTCATAGCCACGCCAATCCAGAATACAAAGCGACTTATCAGGCCAATGCCAAAAAGTTTGCTCAACGTATGGACCAAGCAGTAGCAAAGGTACAGAAGACCACCCAGAAAAAACGCCCTTACTGGGCCTATCATGATGCGTACCAATATATTGAAAATGCAGCACAAATACAGCTGGCAGGCAGTGTAAGTACAGATCACCACTTGTCTCCCAAAGCCAGCCAGTTACGCTGGCTGAATGAACATCGTCCCACCAAACAGATGTGTTTGGTCAGCCAAAGCCCACCTGCAAAAGGGCTACTGGCTAAACTCCAACCTGTAAAAACCACCATACAAGCTGAAGATATGAGCACTAGCAAAGATTTTGTTAGTGGTTGGCAGACGATGGCGCAGCAAATCTCTCAATGTATATTGTAGATAAGCTGTTTAAAAGTCATGGGCTCAAAGCCCCTGGGCCACCGTGACACCGTTAGACTTTAAACCTTGTGTGATTGCCCAATAGGCAGGCTAATCATACATAGTTTAGCTAGATGACTGATAAAAGGCATATTTTGCTTGCTTAACCGTCTCATGCTCCCTATAATAAAGAGCGTTTTATTTTGGTTAACAGGTAATACCTATAGAAATGAGCCATTCACGGATAAAAGTGTCGTAAGCATGCTAGATTATCCCAAAGTTGTAAGGCTGTAGGAATACCGATGACCAAGCCTGCCAAACGCACGCAAAAAGATAAAATTGGTGTCTATATTAAGCGCCAAGCGTGGATACTGTTCATCCTTATTATCCTTGTTTGGATCATAGATAAGGTTTGGCTACGTAGTGAGCTTGTTGTAGCAAAGAGTGCCGCGATCGGTGCGCTACTCAGTTTTACTACTCAAGCAGTATTTGCTTTTTTTATCTTTTGGTATACCGGATATCGCGCACGCCAACATATTGTTAGCCAGCTTTATCGGGGTCAGATGGCCAAATGGCTGTTGACTGTGTTTGGTTTTGCACTAATTTTTATTACCGTACAACCCCTATCTGCGCTTGCGCTGTTTATCGGTTTTATGGTAATGCAAATTAGTCACAGTTGGATGTTGTGGCATATACGCTAGCGCTAATAAATTATCGCTATATAGATCATTTATTAATAGTACTGGCAAGCCACCCTGCCGTCCAGCTTCTCTATGACTAGTTCGATAAAGTCAAAGCGTAAAAAACTGTCTTGGGACAGTGCCAGTAATGGCAAAGACCGCAGTATGAGTGTCTTAAATAAGTGTGGCACGCAAGCATACGCTGCTAGGGTAGGGCGGGTTTGGCTACCAACACTGTTTATTATGATGAAATTCTCATAATTTAATTGTAGACGCAAAGCCACGTTATTCATTATTACGATTGGCTAACTTATTCATACAGTGGATAAAAGAAACATAATTGACTTTACACGAATACAACGCTGCATTAATATAGGCAGCTAAATATTTTGCTTATAAGCGCTACACCAAGCGCCGGTCGTAAAAACACGACCAGTAGGCAACACACATATAATAATTTTGCGTACATATGCAAGGGCTATTACTGAGTTATCATAAGCCCTTTTTTGATAGCTAAAATTTATCTTAAGCTGTTAGATGTAGCATTAGTAATAGAACTATGGGTTGGATGTTGTTGGTTACATGAGTGCTTTAGTATGATTTATTTTCCTGCTTGTTAGCAAGATAAATAGACGCGGCTAAACCTCATCAGATGACAACCATATTTTTGGTAGTTGATTAAATCGTTGATTAATAAGAAGCTTACATTATGGCATCCGAGCAAACATCATCAGAATATATCTCTCACCACTTAACGAATTGGACGTATGGCTATCTACCTGGCGAAGGTTGGAAAGTTGCCTATACTGCTGAAGAAGCAGGGCTAATGGGCTTTAAAGCTATCCATCTTGATTCTATGCTATGGTCAATCGGACTGGGTATCTTATTTTGTGCCATCTTTTGGATGGTTGCCAAAAAAGTCACCTCAGGCGTGCCAAGCAAAACTCAGGCTGCGGTTGAGATGATCGTTGAGTTTGTTGATAACAACGTTCGTGATTCATACAGTGGTACATCAAAATTGATTGCGCCTTTGGCGTTGACCATTTTTGTTTGGATCTTCTTGATGAACTTGATGGATTTGATACCTGTCGATTTCATTCCAGGTATCGCTGGGCAAGTTGGCGCCGCTATGGGCCATGATCCACATCATGTTTTCTTTAAGATTGTTCCAACGACTGATCCTAACATCACGCTTGGCATGTCGTTCTCTGTCTTTGCACTGATTATCTTTTATAGCATTAAAGAAAAAGGGTTGGGCGGCTTTATCGGTGAGTTAACATTGCATCCATTTAGTGCCAAAAACCCAATCGTACAAGCGATTTTGATCCCCATCAACTTCATCCTAGAAGCAGTTACTTTGATAGCCAAACCTGTATCACTTGGTTTGCGTTTGTTCGGTAACATGTATGCTGGGGAATTGATTTTCATACTGATTGCTCTAATGCCGTTTTGGATTCAATGGGCGTTATCGGTACCGTGGGCTATCTTCCACATCTTAGTTATTACACTTCAAGCGTTCGTATTCATGATGCTGACGATAGTTTATATGTCGCTTGCATCATCAACTGAACATTAATTAGACATTCAATAGGTAAATGAGGATACATCAATGGATCCAGTATTAGGTGGTTACACAGTTATCGCAGTAGCACTACTTATCGGTCTTGGCGCACTTGGCACAGGTATTGGTTTTGCTATTCTAGGTGGCAAGTTCTTAGAAGGTGTTGCACGTCAGCCAGAACTTGGCTCACAATTGCAAACTCGTATGTTCATCGTAGCAGGTCTTCTTGATGCTATTCCGATGATCGGTGTTGGTATTGCTATGCTATTGTTGTTCGCTAACCCTCTAGCAGGTTAATCCGAAAGCTCAGTTGTAAATGTTTGGTATTCGGAGATTTTCTATCAAATATAGTCAGAATTCGACTGCCAAACATGATCAATGAAACTGATTTTTCATTAACAAAGAGGTGATCACGTGAATATCAATTTTACCCTCGTCGGTCAAGCCATTGCTTTTGCAATATTTGTGATTTTTTGCATGAAATTCGTGTGGCCACCACTTATCGGTGCCATCAATGAGCGTCAGCGTAAAATTGCTGAAGGCTTGAATGCCGCAGAAAAAGCAAAAGCAGATCTGGCAACCGCGGAGCAAGATGTCCAGCAGGAGCTTGATCTTGCAAAGACCAAAGCTGCTGCCCTAATCGAGCAAGCGAACAAGAGTGCCAACCAGCTTGTCGAAGATGCAAAATTGCAAGCCCAAGCGGAAAGCGAGCGCATTCGTCAACAAGCTCAAGCTTCTATCGACCAAGAAATCAATCAAGCTCGTGAGTCATTACGTGCTCAAGTTGCTGAACTGGCTGTCCTTGGTGCAGAGAAGATTTTGCAAGACAAAGTCGATGTGCAAAAACATGCCAGTATGTTAGATCAACTGGCGGCGAAGCTGTAATTGTGAGGATATAATGGCTGACTTATCAACCTTAGCACGACCGTACGCTAAAGCCGCGTTTGACTATGCCAACGAAAATGGGGTAGTAAATGAGTGGGAAAACTTCTTATTTATTGCCAGTACCGTTGTCAATGACAAGTCGTTCAGTACTTGGCTAGACAATCCAGCTGTTTCTGCTGAGCATAAGTCAGCTGCTTTGGTCGATCTTTATGATGCGCAAGTAGCTAGCGCTAATGACTCTGCTTTTAAGCAGTTATTAGATGAGGCTCGAGGGGTCCGCCCTGACAGTGACGCCAGCTATCCAAAAGTATCAGTAGCACTTAGTAACTTCGTTAAACAGTTATCAGAACAAGAGCGTCTGGCGCTGCTTCCTGAAGTTTATGAGCATTATCGCCGTCACAAGGCAGTAAGCTTAAAGCAGCTTGACGCATATGTGACCTCTGCTTATCCATTGACCGACGCTCAGCGTGAAACGCTGCAAACGCGTCTTGCCGCATCGCTAAATGCGAGTGTGGTGATTCACGAATCGGTCGATCCAAGTCTATTGGCAGGCGCTACGATCAAAGTCGGTGACAAAGTCATTGATGATTCGATGCGCGGCAAGTTACAACAGTTAAAAACACAGCTAACTGCCTAATGCCATTCATCAACGCAGCCATGTAATGTCTGCGTGATAGTAAGAGCATTTAAGTCAGTGGGCGGGTTATCATAAATTAAAGGAAACAAGGCAATGCAACAATTGAATCCAGCGGAAATCAGTAACCTGATTAAGCAGCGTATTCAAGACCTTGATGCGGGTGCAACTGCAAAGAATGAAGGCACGATTGTCAAAGTATCTGACGGTATCGTGCAGATTCATGGTCTTGAAGATGCCATGTACGGCGAAATGATTGAGTTTGAAGGCGAAATCTACGGAATGGCGCTCAACTTAGAGCGTGATTCTGTCGGCGCGGTAGTACTTGGTGATTACCTAAAGCTGCAAGAAGGTCAAAAAGCCTATTGTACTGGTCGTATTCTTGAAGTACCAGTAGGTCCTGAGCTGCTAGGCCGTGTTGTTGACGCTTTGGGTAATCCTATTGATGGCAAAGGTCCTATCGATGCCAAGATGACTGATAAAGTCGAAAAAATTGCCCCAGGCGTAATCGACCGTCAGTCAGTAGATCAGCCAGTAATGACTGGTTATAAAGCCGTTGATACCATGATCCCAATCGGTCGTGGCCAGCGTGAGCTTATCATTGGTGACCGTCAAACGGGTAAGACTGCGATGGCTATCGATGCGATCATCGCGCAGAAGACATCTGGTATTAAGTGTGTGTACGTCGCAATTGGTCAAAAACGCTCTACTATCGCTAACGTGGTACGTAAGCTTGAACAAACTGGTGCGTTAGAATACACCACTGTTGTGGTTGCTTCAGCATCAGAGCCTGCTGCACTACAGTACATCGCACCGTACTCAGGTTGTACGATGGGCGAATACTTCCGTGATCGCGGTGAAGATGCACTGATTGTATTTGATGATTTATCAAAACAAGCAGTTGCGTATCGCCAAATTTCACTACTATTACGTCGTCCACCAGGTCGTGAAGCTTATCCTGGTGACGTATTCTATTTACACTCACGCTTACTTGAGCGTGCATCACGTGTGAACGCTGACTACGTAGAAAAATTCACCAATGGCGAAGTGAAGGGTAAAACAGGTTCTTTGACCGCTCTACCTATCATTGAAACGCAAGCGGGTGACGTATCTGCATTCGTACCAACCAACGTGATCTCAATTACCGATGGTCAGATTTTCTTAGAATCAAGCCTATTTAACTCAGGTATCCGTCCAGCAGTAAACGCTGGTATCTCGGTATCTCGTGTGGGCGGTGCAGCTCAGACTAAGATCATCAAAAAGCTATCTGGTGGTATCCGTACGGCTTTAGCTCAGTATCGTGAGTTGGCTGCGTTTGCTCAGTTCGCCTCAGATCTTGATGATGCCACTCGTGAACAGCTTGATCATGGTGAGCGTGTTACTGAACTCATGAAGCAAAAACAGTATCAGCCGATGTCAATCTCTGAACAAGCCGCGGTTATCTATGCGTCGAATGAAGGGTTTTTAGCGGACGTGCCTGTTGAAAAAATCGGTTCTTTCGAAGAAGCTTACTTACGTTATATGCATGATGAGCAAAGTGAATTGATGCGTGAGATTGATGACACTGCGAACTACAACGATGATATCGCAGGTCGTTTAAAGTCAGCTTTAGAGACCTTTAAACAAAATCACAGTTATTAATTTAACGGGTTAAGCCGAGTTGGTTATTACTGTCGTGTACAAAGTGGCGCGTTGTCTGTTTAGATACTTGCGCCACTGTTCTAACCATTACCGGTATTAGATCGCGTAATGCACAAGATATAAAATGTTACTCTGTAAGAGTGATGTTGTGTATCAAATGATTGTCGCATGCGCCAATGCTTTTTAACCCTCTTATATTGGAATCATTATGGCAAGCTTAAAAGAGATACGTGCCAAAGTCACCAGTATTAAAAGCACCCAAAAAATTACTCGTGCTATGCAAATGGTAGCGGCAAGTAAAATGCGCCGTGCCCAAGAGCGTATGGAAGTGGGTCGCCCGTATGCTGATAGTATGCGCCGGGTTATTTCACATTTGGTGCATGCTTCATCAGACTACAAACATCCGTATATGGTATCGCGTCCAGTCAATAAGGTTGGCTACATTGTCATTACCTCTGATCGCGGTCTGGCGGGTGGTTTGAATATTAACCTATTCAAAGCTTTATCTAAGAGTATCCAAGATTATCAAGATCAGTCTATCCAAGCTGAGTTTGCGGTCATTGGCGCTAAAGGTGTGAGTTTCTTTAAAAACTTTGGTGGCAAAGTCACCTCAGCGGTGACGGATTATGGCGACAAGCCAACGTTTGAGCAATTAAACGCACCTGTCCAAGCCATGCTTGAGGATTATAGTAACGGTAATTTAGACCGTATCTATGTGGTGTATAATCAGTTTGTGAATGCCATGACCCAAAAGCCAATAGTCAATCAGTTAGTGCCTCTGCCAGAGGACTCATTTGATGATGAAGACAGCGGCTTACAGACAGAACTTAGCTGGGATTACATCTACGAGCCTGACATCAAGACATTGATTGATGAATTGCTTGGTCGCTACATTGAGTCGATTGTTTATCAAGCGGTAATGGAAAACATTGCCTCTGAGCAGTCTTCACGTATGGTTGCGATGAAAGCGGCAACAGATAATGCTGGTGACCTTATTAACGATTTACAGTTGGTTTATAACAAGCTGCGTCAAGCGGCGATTACCCGAGAAATCTCGGAAATCGTTGGCGGTGCTGCTGCTGTTTCATAATTGACTACACCTATATATAGAAGTTCAAGGAGAACGCAATGAGTAGCGGTCGTATTGTACAGATTATTGGCGCGGTTCTTGACGTTGAGTTTAACCGTAACGAAGTTCCTCAGATTTTTGATGCCTTGCAAGTAGATGGCACCGAAACTACCCTAGAAGTACAGCAACAGCTAGGTGATGGTATCGTGCGTACTATTGCGATGGGTTCAACCGAAGGCCTAAAGCGTAACTTAGCGGTTACCAATACGGGTGCAGCTATTTCTGTACCTGTCGGTACGGGTACCCTTGGTCGTATTATGGATGTTCTTGGTCGTCCTATTGATGAAGAAGGTCCTGTTGTCGCTGACGAAAAGTGGTCTATCCACCGTGAAGCGCCAACCTACGCAGATCAGTCAAACAGTACTGAGCTACTAGAGACTGGTATTAAAGTTATCGATCTACTTTGCCCGTTTGCTAAAGGTGGTAAAGTTGGTCTGTTCGGTGGTGCGGGTGTTGGTAAGACCGTCAACATGATGGAATTGATCAACAACATCGCGCTAAAGCATGAAGGTTTGTCAGTGTTTGCTGGTGTTGGTGAGCGTACGCGTGAAGGTAATGATTTCTATCACGAAATGCAAGAAGCTGGCGTTGTAAACACCGAAGACTTTAGTAAATCTAAAGTAGCAATGGTATATGGCCAGATGAATGAGCCACCAGGTAACCGTCTACGTGTTGCCCTGTCTGGTTTGACCATGGCTGAATACTTCCGTGATACCAAAGATCCTGCTACTGGCAAAGGTCGTGACGTATTGTTGTTCGTTGATAATATTTATCGTTATACGCTAGCAGGTACTGAAGTATCAGCACTGCTTGGCCGTATGCCATCAGCGGTTGGTTATCAGCCAACACTAGCTGAAGAGATGGGTATGCTACAAGAGCGTATTACGTCAACTCAGTCAGGCTCTATTACCTCAGTACAAGCGGTATATGTACCTGCCGATGATTTGACCGATCCATCACCAGCGACCACGTTTGCCCACTTGGATGCGACAGTGGTACTAAACCGTGATATCGCCTCACAAGGTATTTATCCTGCGGTTGATCCCCTAGACTCGACCTCTCGTCAGCTAGATCCACAAGTGATTGGCGAAGAGCACTATAATGTGGCTCGTGGGGTACAGGAAGTTCTACAGCGTTATAAAGAGCTTAAAGACATCATCGCCATCCTAGGTATGGATGAGTTATCAGAAGAAGATAAACTAGTTGTTTATCGTGCGCGTAAGATTCAGCGCTTCTTGTCTCAGCCATTCCACGTCGCTGAAGTCTTTACTGGTGCACCTGGTAAATATGTGCCGCTACGCGATACTATTGCTAGCTTTAAAGCAATCATTGCGGGTGAATACGATGACCTACCAGAGCAAGCTTTCTACATGGCTGGTAGCATCGATGAAGTAGTCGCCAAAGCAGAGAAAATGAAATCTACTGCAGCCTAAGTTGTGTTAGCATTTGCTAAAAGGCAAATAGGTCATAATAAATCTATTTGCCACTAAGTAACGCATCGCAGTTTTGATTGTGTTTTGATCGTAAGGAGTTAAGTATGGCAACGTTACAATGTCGCGTCGTAAGTGCTCGTGAAGAGTTGTATTCAGGCGAAATTAGCATGTTAATAGCTACTGGTACCGAAGGCGAGATTGGTGTATTGCCAGGTCATACACCGCTTATTACTTTGTTAAAGCCGGGTGCAATGCGAGTGCAGACACCAAATGGTGAAGAAGAAGTGATTTATGTATCAGGTGGTGTGTTAGAAGTACAACCGAAGATGGTAACAGTATTGGCTGATACAGCCGTGCGTGCCCATAACCTTGACGAAAGCAAAATCGTTGAAGCACGCAAAAAAGCAGAGCAAATGCTGGTTAACCAATCTGATACGTTACAAACCAATGCGGCTCTGGCATCGCTTGCAGAATCAGTAGGACAGTTACAGACGATTCGTAAGTACAAAAACCGCGCTTAATCTTATGGTTTAAAAGGCTAATGGTTTAATCTAGTCTGATAACCAATCATAAAAAAACAGTCCATGATGGGCTGTTTTTTTTGTGCCTATGATTAATCCCATGGATTTTACGACTTATTCAATCAAGCATTTTGCTGCCGTTTACCTAAAGAAGATAAATGTTCCCAAAATATCTGTGTGATGGCATAGGAGCCAACTATTATTAAGAAATTTCTAAAAATGATACTGGCGACAACGACAATATATGGTTATATTAGAGACGATAGATAATAAGTACTAAGTGAGAGTTAACAACACTGTGGTTGTGTGACTCGCTACGCGTGGCTGCCTGCATGGGCTAAATACTAAAGCGTGAATAAAAACCACCTTACTCAAGGGTACGTCCTTAGAATGGATGATTTTTGGACGTAAACTAAAGTTTTAATCGGTGTAGTTTATAGGTTTTGTTAACGACTATAAGCTATAGTACAGGAAGCCGTAGGTTTAATAGTATACTGTGCTACCAAGTTTGTAACAGCTATACGAACATCAATTGTGCCACTGTATGGTGCTATTAATTTTACCGCTCTTACTTTTACTGCTTTTAAATTAGATGTATTAGAGGATATAACAATGACAACGACTGAAGAAGACAACACCCCCCGAATTTTGATTGTTGAGGATGATGAGCGTCTGGCCATGTTGACTCAAGATTACTTGGTCAAAAACGGCTTAGAAGTAGCCATTGAAACTGATGGCAACCGTGCGATTCGCCGTATCGTGAATGAACAGCCAGATATGGTCGTGCTTGATGTCATGCTTCCTGGTAGCGATGGTCTGACGGTGTGCCGTGAAGTTCGCCCCCATTATCAAAACCCTATTTTGATGTTGACGGCTCGTACTGAAGACATGGATCAAGTACTAGGTCTTGAGATGGGTGCTGATGACTATGTTGCAAAGCCAGCTCAGCCACGCGTATTGCTTGCTCGTATTCGTGCTTTACTCCGTCGCTCAGAAAATGCGCCGTCAGAAGATGTCCCACAGCGCTTAGAGTTTGGTGAATTGGTCATCGATAATGGTGGTCGTTCAGTCAACCTAGGTGATGAGTTGGTTGATTTCACGAGTGCAGAGTATGACCTACTGTGGTTGCTCGCTTCTAATGCTGGCCGAATTTTGTCACGTGAAGATATTTTTGAGCGCCTACGTGGTATCGAGTATGATGGGCAGGATCGCTCAATTGATGTACGTATCTCACGCATTCGTCCAAAAATTGGTGATGATCCAGAAAACCCAAAGCGCATTAAAACCGTTCGTAGTAAGGGTTATTTGTTTGTGAAGGAAGGCAATTAAGTCTGTTTTTCTCAGACAGTAACTTATTGATTATGACCGTAAAATAAAAAAACCAGCTTACCTGCTGGTTTTTTTGTGGCTAAATTTTAATTTTTAAACTTAAATACAGCATTATGTGTTTTAATTAAGCAATTATTGTGGGTGCTGTACAAAAACAGATGTATCAATGCCGTTTTAGGCGATGATCATACGTCCGTTAAAGTACAGCAGTCAGAATGGCTCTTTATTCAATAGTGCGCGATATCATTTATAATGCAGCGTTTAGTGGCTGAATGATATCAGCAGTTTTTATTTATTAAGTTGGTCACGGCACGTATGTCATTAGTTTCTTCTTTAAAACACAGTATCTTCGTTCGTATTTATGCTGGACTACTTATAGTCTGTTTATGTGTGGCATTATTTGCTCAGCTGTTGATGGATACAATCAATAAAGAACGCGTGCAGTCCTACCGTGAAAACATGGCCATGGGTGCTTTTCATCTGGTCAGTGAAGGTATTTCACATCAGGATAATGAAGAGCAGCGTGAGTATTGGCTGTCCGATGCCAGTAGCTTATTTGGCTCACAATTTCGTGTTGTACCTATTAGTGAGATAGATTTTAACGCCAGTGAACTGCGACGTTTTGAAAATGACAAAACGGTCGTTCGTTACGTCACTCAACCTATTTATGCTGATGTCTATTATCGTCTCCCAGACGATCAAAGCGTTTTAACCGCAAGGATATCACAAGTAACTGAGCAGCAAGTGCGGGCAATCGCTGTGTTCTTGTTGGATGATTTGTCTTATTACATGACGTTGTCTGACAAACGGGCACGCTTGGCTCAGCTCGAAAAAAAGTTCTCCTTTCCATTAGAATTTAAAGCCGTCAACGCGCTTGATTTGGATACCGATCAGCTGGCGCGCTTACGCCGTGATGAAGTCGTCATCTCGTTACAGGACACCAATAGCAGCAAAAGTAATTCAGCTATCAAGGTAATAGTGCCGTCTGAGATTAACGACATGGCAATTTTGATCGGTCCTGTGCCACTGTTTAATTGGTATCCCCTTAATTTGATTATTAGTATGATTCTTATCAGCATGTTTTTAATCAGCTTGGGTGTGTATGCGCTTATTTTCCCTCTCGAACGCAAACTACAATTGATACAAGTCGGGGTTAATGAGGTCAGTAAAGGCAACCTTGATATTCAAGTTCAGGTACTGGGACAGGATGAGATTGCTCGTCTGTCAGCGACCTTTAACGCCATGACCTCGCATATCAAGCGTTTGATTGAATCACAGCGAGAGTTGACGCGTGCCGTGTCCCATGAGCTGCGTACCCCTGTTGCGCGTATTCGCTTTGCCGTAGATATGCTGGCTGATACGGATGATGAGGACTCACGCTTTATGCAGCGTGACTATATCGATGAAGACATTGAATCGCTGAATGGTTTGATTGATGAGATTTTGACCTATGCCAAGCTTGAAGAGGGGTCACCAAAACTGGATTTAGAACCAGTGAATCTAAGAGAGCTACTTGAGCAGATTGAACGTGAAACCAATGCTCTAGGCAAACCTATCAAAATTGTGACTAAATTACCCAGTGCTAAAGTCACGGCAGTCGCAGATCGACGTTATTTACACCGTGTGATTCAGAACCTCGCAGGTAATGCGTTACGTTATGCAGAAACGACGATTATCATTAGTGCGGGCGTCAAAAAAGGCAATGCCTTTGTGAGTGTAGAAGATGATGGTCATGGTATTCCTGAAGCAGATCGCGAAAAGGTGTTTATTCCGTTTTCACGGTTAGATGACAGTCGTACACGCGCATCAGGTGGCTATGGTCTGGGCTTGTCTATTGTGTCGCGCATTGCCTTTTGGTTTAATGGCAGTATGAAGGTAAACGAAAGCCAAGAGCTTGGTGGTGCCCGATTTGTCATGACTTGGCCCATCAAACCACTGACACAAATTCTGGCGGCTGATGAATTGACGCAAGAAAAAAGCGAGCGTGACTTTGAAGTGAAATAGTGAAGTGAAACAGTATCGTCGTATCGTCGTATCGTCGTATTGGCTCATTGATCTTCTTTAGTTAAAATAGGGTTAACGTAATCAATGGGTTATGGGGTAGGCTGACTACATAGGTCGACTGATTATCGGTAAACTGATGGTTTTGAAAAGTAGCTTGCAAGTATAGGAGAGCAAAGCGTGCCATATTTATTTGGTGGTTTGATAGTTCTGAATGCGCTAACGTTGGGTTATTACCTATTCTTGCAGCAGCCATCGACTACACAAACGTTAAAAGCGGCAAAAGACGACATAACGCAGCCCTTAGCGTTTACCAATAGTGCCAAATATATTCCGCCTGTCATTGGAACGAAAGACTAGGCTGTACGGCTTCAAACCACCGTGAAAAATATGTAAGGACTTCTTTAGATGTCCACTCCTGCGTTTTTAGGCATCTTTACCCGATGTCAGGTCATGAGAGATAGGGGTTTTCTCGGTATCAGCGGCCACCGTCTTATCCCCAGCAACCTTGGAGAGTAGGGGAATACGCACGCACACTTGTAGGCCACCATCAGGATGGTTGATGGCTTCCACGGTCCCATGATGCAGACGCGCGATACGCCCTACAATGGCAAGACCTAGCCCGCTACCTTGGGTGGTACGCGCTGTCTCTCCACGCTCAAAGGGCTGCATAATCCTCTCTAGTTGATCTTCTGCCACGCCATCACCGCAGTCACGCACACATATCACTAACTGCTCTTGCGCTTCTTTATTGACAGCACTCTCGCTGACCACATCGCTGTCTGTTTCTGGTGTAGTTTCTGTGAAAGTTGGCACGACCGTCGCTGACAGATAAATTGGTGGTTTACCGTAGCGCTTCGCATTGTTTACCAAATTGATAATGAGACGTTTGATAGACATGGGACGGACGGGGACCACTTTGTGACACTCTGATTGGTAAACAAATTCCATCGGCGAAAACTGCACCATAATTTCATTAAATATGGTATCCAAATTGGTTAGGCTGACCGGTTCATCGGAGCCATCTTTCATAAATGAGATAAATTGCTCCAAAATAGCGTCCATATCTTCAATATCGTAAATCAACCCTTCTCGAAAAAAGTCATCTGGCAGCATCTCGGCGGTCAAGCGCATGCGCGTCAATGGGGTACGCAGGTCATGTGAGATACCAGCCAGCATGATCGTTCGTTCTTTTTGCGCCTGATTTAAAGTGGTAAATAAACGGTTGAACGCCATGTTTACTTGACGTATCTCGGTAGGACCTTTTTGCGTGGGTAATGTGGTGGCGTGTCCAAGGCGAATGTAGTTGGTTGCGGCGCGCTGTAAATATCGTAGCGGACGATTTAGTTGCCGTGCGAGTAAAATAATGGTTAACAGGGACAAAATCGGCAGACCAATAAGGAACAGTACCAGCAGCCCTGGGCTGTATTGAGAGTAATAAACCACCGGTTCGCGAATCCAAAAACTGTTATCACGGCTGTCTTGTACCCAAAGTTGCGGCGTTGGTTTAAATTTAAAATACACCTCAACAGGTCGACCCAACTGCGCGCCGATTTCGCGTTGGAGCACATCGGTAAAGACGCCAACAAAGGCCTTATCAGAAACCTCTGGAAAGTCGTTAGGATTGTTCACCACCACCACATGGGAATGCTGGTAAATCCATTGACGCACCTTAGGCTGATTTTGCCAGTCTTCATTGACGCTGTTCATTAACTGCAGCTCGCTTGTCAAATAGCGTGCATGGTTTTTTAGCTCAGGCAAATACAGGCTGCGCCAAAAAAACAGAATCGACAAACTGACACTGATAAGAACGATAAAAGCGACCATCAAGGTTGTCAACCAAGTGTTGGAGTAAGAGCGTGGCAGCCAACCTTTACGACGGGGTTTTGGGTTTGGGGTGGTCATATAAATCCAACATGTTGGGAGATATTTTATTAAACTCAAAGTAGAGACAACGACTTGTCTGCCTACTTTTAAAGCACGGTTTCATTTTTCTAAGGATGAGAGCGATCATTTTAATGATTGACCGTGCTATGATGCTATAGAGTAGCACAATAAACCAACAACACGACTGGTTGAAATCCACGCCTATTATCAATAATGTTTTACATGGATGGGCATTTAAGCTATTGTTAATAAATAATTAAATAAGCGCAGTTTATGTTTTCAATGAATCAAGACTGTGATATAATTATGCCCTTTTTGGTATACCTGCGAAAGAGAGAATTCACATGGTTGTTATTCGTTTAGCACGGGGCGGTGCCAAGAAACGCCCATTTTATCAAGTAGTTGTTGCTGATCAACGCCGCGCGCGTGACGGTCGCTATATTGAAAACATCGGCTTTTTTAACCCACTCGCTAAAGAGTCTGAAGAAGCAGTACGCCTAAATATGGAAGCGTACAATGCGTGGATCGCAAAAGGTGCACAACCTTCAGATCGCGTTGCTTCATTGGTAAAATCTTACAACAAGTCTGCCGCTCAAACTGAAGCAACTGCTTAAGTTTTTTGCTGTCACTGAGATGCTGGTAACACGTTTATAAGCATGACTCAGAAGACTTTAGAATACATAGCGTAACTGGTCTGACCAGGGTGCGCCATTAACTGTTTATCGCTTTTGACTCAATTGTCTTTTACAGTTGGTGTTTTAATCATTTTAGGTTCGCCGTTATGTCATCTACTCCAAACGCTAGTTCCCTTATGAAGATCGGTCAGCTCAAGAAGCCTTATGGCATCAAAGGCTGGCTTTGGGTGTTTAGCGATACTGATGATCGTACGGCCATATTTGACATGCAGCCTTGGTGGATGAAAACCGCCACTGGCATGAAACCTTTGACTGTGAAAGCTTGGCGTGAGCAAGGAGTAGGAATTGTCGCTCAATTTGAGCAAATTCCTGATCGTAATGTTGCTGAGACCATGAACGGGGTGACCGTTTGGGTTGAACAAGACGTTTTGCCTGAGACAGCAGAAGGCGAATATTATTGGTCGGATTTGGTCAGTCTGCGCGTGATAAACGAGCAGGGTGAGTATCTAGGCGATATTACTGAAATGTTTGAAACCGGCGCCCATGACATCATGCGGGTAACGGCAAATTCAGACAGTTTGGATAGTGAAGAGCGCCTGATTCCATGGCACAAGCAAACTGTGATAGAGGTCGATATGACTGAAAAAACAGTGCGGGTGGCGTGGCCAAGTGACTATTAATATCGTACTTAGTGATATCGTTTCTGGTGATATCGCTTCTGGCTTTTTAGTCAGACGGCATTAGTTTTCACACCGATCGTTTTAGCCTTAAGGTAAGTAGATATCAGATGTATTTTGCCGTCATTAGTATTTTTCCTGAGATGTTTGCCACGATTCGTGAGTTTGGAATCACGGGACGGGCGGTGACTCAAGAGCAAATTACGATTGACTGCATCAATCCACGTGATTATACCACTGATAACTATCGCCGTATTGATGAGCGCCCGTATGGTGGCGGTCCTGGGATGGTGATGATGGCTGAGCCATTATCAAAAGCCATTGAGGATGCGCGTCTGCGAGCGAGTCAACATGGTTGCCGTGTCGACAGTGAGCACTGTCCGGTGATTTATATGTCACCACAAGGGCAGACGCTCAGCGAGAGTAGCGTGGTCAGTATGGCTAAGTATGATGGCATGATTTTATTATGCGGTCGTTACGAAGGTATTGATGAGCGCTTACTCACGCAGTATGTCGACATGGAAGTATCACTTGGTGATTATGTGTTGACTGGTGGCGAGCTGCCAGCAATGGTGCTAATGGATAGTGTGATACGTCGTTTGCCCGATATCATGGGTGATGACAAGTCAGCTGAGCAAGACTCCTTCGTGGATGGATTGCTTGATTGTCCACACTATACTAAGCCGCATGAGTTTGCTGGTATAGCAGTACCTGAGGTCTTACTTTCAGGTCATCATGCCAATATCGCTAAGTGGCGCTTTAGTCAGCAAGTCAGTCGTACGCAAGCGCGTCGTCCAGACTTATGGCAAGCGTTTACCCCAACGCTTACGCAAGCGAAGTGGCTAAAAGCATTGGCAAAAGCAGATAAAAACGAGTTTTGATAAACAGTTAAGCAATAGAATTTTGAGCAATAATAAAACGAGTCATAGCATAATGGCCGTTGGTTATAACCCATTTACGTTTCATCTCACTATAAAGAGATGCGATTAATTATTACAAACAGGTGATATGCGTTAAGCCTCTATTATCTAATGTGAGGAGATAACTCTCATGAGCAACAAGCATCCATTGGTTCAGGTCATCGAAAACGCTCAATTGCTTGAGCGCCCAAGCTTTGCACCCGGCGATACCGTTGTGGTTCAAGTAAAAGTACGTGAAGGTGAGCGTGAGCGTCTACAGGCTTTTGAAGGCGTTGTAATCGCTAAGCGTAACCGCGGTGTAAACTCAGCGTTTACCGTACGTAAAATCTCAAGCGGCGTTGGTGTTGAGCGTGCATTCCAATTGCATTCACCAATCATTGATAGCATTGAAGTGAAACGCCGCGGTGCTGTTCGCCGTGCGAAACTGTACTACTTACGTGAGCGCTCTGGTAAATCAGCCCGTATCCGCGAAAAGCTTGGTGCTCGTCCAGTGGCTCAGAAAAAAACTGACGCTGGTGTACCGGATGCAGTTGAAACTGCCCCTGGTATCTAAGCACACGCTGGCTGTTCTTAGTTGATCGTATGATTGACTAAGCTCAGGCAATAGTAGATACAAGCCCTTATTCATAGGTTTATTTATAAATAAGCGGGCCATACCAAAAAAGACAAAACCCCAGTCTATGCGAAAGCTAGATTGGGGTTTTTGTATGTGGGGTTTTAAGTTTGAGCGTTGGCGTTAAACAGCCAACTTAGTGATCAAATTAGACATCAAAGTTATCGACGCGGCTACTTTGATGTTTGGACTTACTGTACTTGCGTAATCGAATGTATATTGTTTTAGTGACGGTAGCGACAGTTTTCTGCTGCTCATCGACGAGATCAACTGTATACGTGCGAAACACCGCATCACCGTTTTTTGCCAGTTCTTGAATAGTGGTAATCTCGGTGCTGGGAATCTTCATTCGAGCGGTGACTTTGCTGTTGCCAGGGGCGACAAACTCGATATGTGAGCTTTTATCCCAAACCACGTAACTGCTACCCAGTTGGTGCATCAGCATTATCATATAAAATGGATCAACCATGGCGTACAAGCTGCCCCCAAACTGGGTACCCACGATGTTTTTGTTCAGGCTGTTTAACCCCATACTCACCACGCACAGTCCTTGATCAAGGTCGATGTGATCAATTTTAATGCCAGCACCAACGTATGGGGCATAAGTGTTGATACGCAACTTAAGTAAATGCGGTGTCAGCAGCGGCATGATATTTTTTTTAGCTTTACGTTTTAATGTCTCAAAGTTGATGGGTAATAAACTCATAAATCAATCCTATTATCTTACTTTTTAATGTTACATGCTTGCTGATTGAGATACATTTACATGCTAAGTACTAAAGAGTGACTGACCAAAAAACCTTTATCATAATGAAAAACCACGAAGCTCGCTAGTCTTAGAGCGGGCTAAAGCATTGATCGAGTCATGCTAGTTTTATACTTACTTGATCTACTATAGCGTAACTTATTAGAGCGTTATTAGCGGTAAAAATAGGTATCCACCATAGCTATTGCTACTTTTTCTGAGCTCATATTAACCGATCAACCTCACTTCTCCTACTATTACTTTTTCGAAATAAAAGCCAATTAAGGTTCATAAAATGATAAATGCAAACTTTTAGTTATCATTAATAATGAGACGCATAGTATCTTTAAATAATTATAGGCTCGCAATTCAAGGTCTCATGACATACAATAGCGTGCAATTTGTGATGGACGCTTTACTGGATATAGAGCTAAGTCAACTATTGTAATTAACCGAAGTCTCAGTCGACATAAGGAAATGTGATGAGTAATACTCAGATACCTTCTCCAGGGTCTAATCAGAAGCCTTCCAATCCATCCGACTACGACAGCGAGCTTGCAGGCAGTTATCGTGATTTGCATCAATCAAGCGCAAGCTTTGACAGTCGTGACGCGTATCTAAATCATGAACTACAGATCATGCAGCCAAAGCGCTGGCGTGCAAACTTACCGTTTCGTGATTATCGTTTTGAATATGAAGATACCATTCCAGCAATGGCCGCAACCATTGGTAAGGTGGTCATGGTGGGTGCCATTGCCGCAACTTTTGCAGGGCCACTTGGTTTGGGCGACGCGTTTGTTTTAGAAAACGTGCGTTATGAGCTATTAATTGTCTCGTTTTTTGTCATTTTATTTTCAGGGTTTTTGCTACCGACAGCCAACCTTGCGGGTACTCACGGTCCATTAATTCCGCTGATTCCTATTGTGGTTGCCGCTGGCGGTCACCCGATGGCCTTTGGCCTGCTCATTGGTGCCTTCGGTTTGCTCCTAGCCATCAGTAAAGGGGGCAGTTTGCTGGCAAACTTGACCAGTAAAGGCGTGTGTGGTGGTTTGCTGCTTTATTTAGGTTTCATTGGTACGATTTCACAAGTTAAAAATCTGTTTGCTTGGGCGGAAGGCATTGGCATGGCGCACATTGCCTTTGTGGTGATTCTACTGACGATTGTACTGTATGCGGTGCTTGAGAATTTCCAAAAGCGGTGGTTAGCTGTGCCCTTAAGCTGCTTATTGGGCGGGGGTGTCGCTTTTGCCATGGGCGCACCGTTTGCGTTTGAAACGGCACCAGGTCTACCAAACATGAACCCGATGTACTGGTGGGGCGAAAACACCGGTTGGATGCTAGGACTACCCACTGTTGAGAGCTTTATTGTGGTGCTGCCATTTGCCGTACTGGCTGTCGCCATGTGGTCACCAGACTTCTTGGGTCATCAAGTCTTTCAGAAAATCAGCTATCCAAAACGTACTGAGCGTGTGCTCATGGATATCGATGATACGATGACAAGCGCTTCTATTCGTCAGGTGGCAGGCTCGATACTGGGCGGCGCGAATTTTGCGTCGTCATGGGGTACTTATATTGTACCAGCGGCGATTGCTAAGCGTCCTATTCCGGCAGGGGCTGTGTTAACGGGTGTGTTTTGTCTGATTGCGGGTGTGTGGGGTTATCCCATGGATTTGGCCATTTGGGAGCCAGTGATGTGTGTGGCGCTGATTGTGGGGGTTTTTATTCCCTTGCTTGAAGCGGGTATGGAGATGACACGTGAAGGTAAAACGACGCAGTCCGCAGCGATTGTCGTATTTGCTTCCGCGCTAGTCAATCCGGCATTTGGGTGGTCGATCACCTTGGTGCTTGATAATCTAGGACTTATTGGCTCTAAAGAGCGTAGTGCCAATCTCTCGAAAATGAGCCGCTGGATTATTCCTGTGATTACCTTTGTGGTCTTAACTGGGGTGATGGCTATCGTTGGTATGTTGCCTGGTATTCCAGCGCTGTTACCAAACTTCCGTCATTAGTAGCTTGTAAGTAGTACGCTTAAAAAACCAGCCTTGTGCTGGTTTTTTTTATGGCAGTTGCTAAACATGTCATCAGCTTGCAAAATCGGTGTGGTCGCCCCATAAATATTGATATTCATCACGTTTTAAGAGCAAAATATTCTATGGTCAATGTTTCAGCATCGAGCCCCGCCGACGATAAAACAGTCCGCCTTAAGCATTTAATTCAGCGCCTGCCAAACTTGCCAGGGGTCTATAAAATGCTGGGTAAAAACGGTGATATTCTGTACGTTGGTAAAGCCAAATCGCTAAAGAGTCGTGTAAATAGTTATTTTGCGAAAACGATCGACCACCCCAAGACACGGGCGCTGGTGGCTCGCATTCACAATATCGAGACCATTATTACTCGTAGTGAAACTGAAGCGTTATTGCTCGAGCAAAACCTGATTAAAGAACATCGTCCGCCTTATAACGTTTTGTTGCGTGATGATAAATCCTACCTTTACGTGTTCATTTCAGCGGATGATCCTTATCCCAGACTGGCGTATGGGCGCGGCAAAGGCAATCATCAAAAAGGACGGTTTTTTGGGCCTTTTCCCTCAGCCCATGCCGCTAAAGAAACACTGGTGCTGATGCAAAAAATGTTTCAAATGCGCCAATGTACCAATACTTTTTTTAAACAACGCAAGCGCCCTTGTCTTGAGTACCAGATTAAGCGTTGCCGTGCGCCTTGCGTGGGTTTGGTGTCGCCAGAAGAATATAGCGAAGATGTTAACAACACGATTCGCTTTTTAAAGGGCGATTCTAGCGACATTCATAGTGCCCTGATTGAAAAAATGGAGAGTGCTGCTGAAGCGTTGGATTTTGAAAAGGCCGTATTTTATCGCGATCAGCTGTCGATGCTGCGCGAAGTACAAGCGCGGCAAGCCGTTTATACGGTAGAAGGTGAGGCCGATGTGATTTCTATTGCCAGTCAGGCAGGTATGACTTGTGTCAACGTACTTACCGTGCGCGGTGGCCGTGTGTTGGGTGGTAAGAACTATTTTCCTGATGTCGATAGTAGTGAGCCGCTTGCAGATAACTTGTCGGCCTTTATTACGTCGTTCTATTTTCAGGTGACCGATGATTTACCAGCAGAGATTATTTTAAGCCATGAGTTGCCGGATCAAAATGCCGTTAGTGAGGCACTGGCAACGCATTTTGGTAGCAAAGTCGTTATTAAGAATAAAGTACGCGAGCACCGTTCAGAATGGCTAGACTTAGCAAAACTGAATACAAATAATGCGCTAAAAATCAAGCTGGGTGATTATTTAGAGCTGCATGCACGCTTTGGCGCCTTAAAAGACGTGCTAGCTGATGTCACAGATCGAACCATTGATCGGATTGAATGCTTTGATATTTCCCATACCATGGGCGAGGCGACCATTGGCAGCTGCGTGGTCTTTGATCAAGGTGGCTCGCGTCGTCGTGATTACCGTCAGTATGCGATTCATGATATTCAAGGCGGTGATGATTATGCGGCAATGAAGCAAGTGTTGACGCGTCGCTATAAGAAACAGCCACTGCCAGATTTGTTGCTCATCGATGGTGGTAAAGGTCAGCTTGGGATAGCCAAAGACGTGCTGACAGAATTGGGTATTCTTGGTGATACTTTGCTCATTAGTGTGGCAAAAGGCGAGGGGCGCAAGGCTGGACTTGAGGTACTACACTTTATTGACCATGAGCCGCTTGATTTGCCAATGGATAGCAAAGCGCTGCATTTATTGATGCACATTCGTGATGAGGCGCACCGTTTTGCGATCACAGCGCATCGTAAGAAGCGTGATAAGCGCCGTTCATCGTCCGTGCTTGAGGTGATACCAGGACTCGGTGAAAAGCGCCGCCGTGACTTACTCAATCACTTTGGCGGTATGCAGCAGCTGCTTGGGGCCTCTCAGCAAGAATTGGCAGGTGTGCAAGGCATTGGTCCGGTGCTGGCGAAGACGGTTTATAAAGTACTGCATGAGTAGCCTGACCAAATATTATACTAGATAGCTATGGCCTGAACTTGGTTTTGCCCGTGTCTTAATATGATGCGTTGGCCACACTATAATGGGGACATCATAGACAGTTTTACCCAACCATGAGATCCCCATTATTTTATTTTTAACAAGCGAGTCGCTATTATTGATTGGCTTTTCTTTGGTAAGTCACAAATCTAAACGCTAACTCGCTTTTTTCATCACGCATTTGCTCAGATTCTGCTGCGACTATAAAGTCATCGGGCAATTCTGGATAAAAAGCCTCCCCATCAGAAATGTCAGTGTCTACGTGGGTCAATTCGATACGATCCGTGTACATCATGGCGTCATTAAATACGCGCTCACCACCAATCACCCAAATCGTGTCAAGATGCGCGCCGTGGGCGAGACTAGCGGCTTGCGTTAACGCATCGTCTAAATTGTGTACGACATAAGCGTTATCGTTGCCGACTAGGCCTGCTTTTTCAGCGTAATCCAACTGGCTACTGATAATAAAGCTCACGCGCTTTGGTAACGGTTTGCTGCCCATCGACTCAAATGTCTTGCGGCCCATAATGACGATACCTTGCGTCGCGCCCTCATTTTCTTTGGTGGTCAGCTTTTTGAAATGCTGCAAGTCTGTTGAGATATGCCACGGCAGCTTATTATCCTTGCCGATACAGCGATTACTACTAATAGCAGCGATTTGGGCGACTTCAGTGCGGGCATAACTCATAATATATCCTTGTTATTCTCATTAAAAATGAAGTAAAAACAGCTGCTTATACCGCCACTTTTGCTTTAATAGCAGGATGTGACTCATAGCCATCCACGCTAATATCTTCATAGGTAAAAGCAAAAATATTATCAACATCCGCGTTGAGCGTCAATGTTGGCAGCTGATAAAGCGAGCGTGTCAGCTGTCGTTCGACTTGCTCGCGGTGGTTTTGATAAATATGACAGTCGCCGCCCGTCCAGATAAACTCGCCAACGTCGAGTCCACAAACCTGCGCAACCATGTGGGTCAATAGCGCGTAGCTTGCGATATTGAACGGCACACCTAAAAACAAATCTGCTGAACGCTGATAGAGCTGGCACGACAGTTTATTGTCCGCGACAAAGAATTGAAACAGCGTATGACAAGGCGGCAAGGCGACTTGTTCTGCCTCACCCGGATTCCAACCTGACACAATTAAGCGTCGTGAATTAGGGTTGTGCTTTATTTGCTCAATAACTTGCGCTATTTGATCGACGCCATCGCTGTCGTAGCTGCCATCTTCACGCTTACTTGCGCCATAATTACGCCATTGATGACCATACACTGGGCCTAAATCGCCAGCAGGACGGTTGAAGCGGGCGGTTTGTTCTGCCGTTGCCCACTCATTCCAAATACGCACGCCGTTTTCTTGTAAGTAGTTGACGTGGGTGCTCCCGCTTAAGAACCATAGTAGCTCATAGACGATGGATTTAAAGTGTACTTTTTTGGTCGTTAACAGAGGAAAGCCTGTCGTTAAGTCAAAACGTAACTGCGCGCCAAAGTGGCTTAACGTACCCGTACCAGTACGATCGCCTTTTTCCGTACCATTAGCGAGGACGTGGCGCAGCAAATCAAGATACGCTTGCTCGTTATTACTTTGGTTGCCATTGATCATAAAAAATGCTCTTTAATTACTGCCGACAGCGCCTACTACTGGGCGAATTATCGTTATAAACACTGTCGTTGTTAAAAGTATTGCTAGGGTAGGTGTTTGTCACCATTTGCCCTATTATTCATATTCAAGTTATCACTGTCGGTATTGAAGCAACCGTCTTAATAAGCAGCTTGCTTGCCCCAATCATAGATACCGCGTTTGTAAGCGTAACCGACCAAGAACAGACCAATAATAATCATCGGGGCGCTCAAAATTTGTCCTTTGGTCATCCAACCTAACAAAATGAATCCTTGGTCGACATCCGGCTGACGGAAGAACTCGATGATAAAGCGGCTAAAACCGTAACCCAACATGAAAACACCGGTGACTGCCATACGAGGACGGGGTTTTGAGGAATACCACCACAAAAACAGAAACAGTAGCAGCCCTTCGGCAAAGGCTTCATACAACTGTGACGGGTGGCGAGGCAGTAGATACTGTCCATTGACCTCAATCATAATATCTTGCAGCTCAGGATTGGCCTGTAGTAGCTGCATATCAAAGCCCGCCGCCTGAGGAAAGTAAGTGAGCCAATTATAACCGCCATCAGAGACGCGGCCCCACAGCTCACCATTGATATAGTTACCAATACGGCCAAACAACAGACCAGTCGGTACGCAAGGGACGATAAAATCAAGCACCTGAAAGGGTGTCTTTTTATACTTGCGGGCAAAATACAGCATACCAAGCATGACACCGATGAGGCCACCATGAAATGACATACCGCCTTCCCAGACCTTGAATAGATAAGCGGGATTTTCTAGCAGCTCGCTGAATTGATAAAACAACACATAGCCGACCCGGCCCCCTAAAATGACACCCAGTGCCCCAAAAAACACCAAGTCCGAGACCATGTCTGTAGACCAGTTGTCGCGTTTGGTGCTGCGATACCATGCCAAACCATAAGCGGCAGCAAATGCCAGTAAATACATCAGTCCATACCAATGGACTTCGACGGGTCCAAGTGCTAAGGCGACAGGATCGTACTGAGGATGAATCATCATAAGGGCATCATAATATTGATAATAAAGTGCTGACTATAATAGCAAATTTCATCCGCTGGGCATACACAATTGCGAGGCGGCAGTCACTGGAGGTTGGTAAGATGAGACGTTGTTCCTAACCGTACTTTATTGGCTTTATGGGGGATTGACGCTAGATGACAGCCTAGGACAAATATGCCATCTTTAACGCTATCGGGCTGTCACTATCACGTGAGCGTGACCGAGTGGGGTTAAATGGCGACCAACTCTTGCACGTTGTTTGCTAGCATGCTGTCGCCTGCCCCCTGTGACACTACTTGCCCGCGCGACAGTACGGTGTAGTTGTCAGCAAGCTCCTCGGCAAACTCGTAGAACTGCTCGACCAGTACAATAGCCATGTCGCCTTGATGGGCCAAATCGCGCAGGACGCGGCCAATATCTTTGATAATAGATGGTTGAATGCCTTCAGTAGGCTCATCTAAAATCAGTACGGCCGGCTCAGAGGCTAGCGCACGAGCGATAGCCAGTTGCTGCTGCTGACCCCCTGATAAATCTCCACCGCGACGGTGTTTCATTTCATCGAGTACGGGAAAAATGTCATACAAATGCTTGGGCACTTGCCGCGCTTTGCTACGTGAAAACTTGGCCATACCAATCAAAATGTTTTCCTCGACCGTCAAAGTCGAAAAGATATCGCGCCCTTGCGGCACGTACGCTAGGCCTTCCCGTACGCGCTGCTCAGATGATAGTTTGCTGATGTCTTTGTCATTGAGTAAAATTTGTCCTGACTTGATTGGCAGTATGCCCATCAGACATTTAAGCAGCGTGGTTTTGCCTACGCCATTGCGGCCGAGCACCACACTACATTCGCCCACAGGCGCGGTAAACGAGACATCCCGTAAGATGTGACTGCCGCCGTAATATTGGTTGATGGCATTAACTTGTAACATAATTGTCTCCTAACCTCGAATTGTTTTGTGGTTTATCGACCCAAGTAGGACTCAATCACCGCTTCGTTGGCTTGTACCTCAGCTAATGTGCCTTCGGCCAAAATAGCCCCTTGCGCCAATACCGTGACTTTTTCGCTAATGGCATCGATAAAGGTCATGTCATGCTCAACCACGATCAGCGTATGGTTTTGTTTGAGGCGCAGGCACAGCTCAGCGGTGTGCTCGGTTTCGGCATCGGTCATACCCGCCACAGGCTCATCAAGCAAAATAAGTTTAGGGCTTTGCATAAGGAGCATGCCAATCTCAAGCCACTGCTTTTGCCCGTGTGAGAGCAAGCCAGCAGGTTTGTTTATGCTGTCCGTTAAGCGGATTTGCTGTAGGGTAGTGTCTAAGGTAACGCGAGTATCCGCGTCGAGTTTATTAAACAAGCTTTTGACGACGCGCTTGTCTTTGGGTGCGGCAAGCAACAAATTGTCCATCACCGTAAAATTTTCGAACACGGTGGGTTTTTGAAACTTACGGCCAATGCCAGCCTCAGCGATTTCTTCGGTCGATAAGCTGGCAAGGTTGTGGGTTTGACCAAAAAATACGCTGCCCTCAGTGGGACGGGTTTTACCAGTAATGACGTCCATCAGCGTGGTTTTGCCCGCGCCATTGGGGCCAATGATGCAGCGCAGCTCACCCTCTTCAATGTAGAGTGACAAATTATTAAGAGCCCGAAACGAATCAAACCAAACACTCACCTCTTCTAAGTACAGAGCAATGCCGTGGCTAAAATCCACCTCTGCTGATTTTGGGTGACTGAGGCCATCACCGCCATGCGTACTTCCATATTCATTGGTTGGATTAGATGGCTTGCCATTAGCGCTAAGGGTATTATTTAATGACTCACTTTTTGGCGTGACACGAGTAGGCGGCTTGGACGATAGTGATTTGTGATTTAGCATTATTGCTTCTCCTTTTTAAAGCGGTCGAACAAGCCCATAATACCGTTGGGTAAGAACAGGGTGACCACCACGAATAGCCCGCCTAGTATCAGTAGCCAAAACTCAGGATAGGCAACCGTAAAGTAGGTCTTGACCGAATTGACCACGCCAGTGCCTAAAATGGCGCCAATCAGTTTGCCTCTACCGCCCGTTGCTACCCAGACCGCCATTTCAATGGAGTTCACAGGGTTCATCTCGCTTGGGTTGATGATCCCCACTTGCGGCACATAGAGCGCGCCTGCGATACCTGCAATGACGGCAGATAACACCCAAGCAGACAGCTTGTACCATAGCGTACGGTAACCTAAGTACTGTAAGCGGTTTTCGCTATCACGAATGGCGCCAAGCACTCGGCCATAAGGCTGGTTCATCAAATAGCGTAGGCCCATGTAGGACAGCAAAAGCGCGACGGCAGTAACAAAGCACAGCAAGGCGCGGGTTGAAGCGGCAGTAATGTCATAGCCAAGGAGCGTGGTAAAGCCCGTAAAGCCATTGTTGCCGCCAAAGCCCGTTTCGTTACGGAAGAATAGTAAGGCTGCGGCGTACACCATCGCTTGGGTAATGATCGAAAAATACACGCCTTTGATTTTGGAGCGAAAGGCAAAGAAGCCAAAAATAAAAGCGATCACTCCAGGCACCAGTATCACCAGCGCCATGGCCCACCAAAAGTTTTGAGTGCCCGCCCAGTACCACGGCATTTCAGTCCAGCTCAAAAAGCGCATAAAATCGGGCAAGGCGTCGCCCGCTGTTTCGCGTGTTAAATACATGCCAAACGCATAACCACCCAAGGCAAAGTACAAACCGTGGCCCAAACTCAAAATACCGGCGTAGCCCCATACGAGATCTAACGCTAAGGCCACCATGGCCAATGCCATGATTTTGCCAATGAGCGTGATCCAGTAGGCGGATAGGTAAAAAGGGGAGGTCTCTGGCATCAAGTGTAGCCAAGGCAGTATCAATAGTATGGCAAAGCACACACCAATCAAAATGGCGCTACGCGGTGTATCAGACAGTAATTTGGTTAATATCATAGCGGTCTCCTTATTCGACAAAGCGGCCTTTGAGTGCAAATAAACCTTGTGGCCGCTTCTGAATAAACAGAATCACAAGAACCAACAACACAATTTTAGCCAATACAGCGCCAATACCAATCTCGAGTACTGTGCCGCTGATACCAAGCCCTAAGGCGGCCAATACCGCGCCCCATACTTGTCCGACACCGCCCACGACCACGACCAAAAACGTGTCGATAATATAAGTTTGGCCCAAATCAGGACCCACGTTACCTACTTGCGCCAAAGCGCAGCCAGCCATGCCAGCCAGACCAGAACCCAAACCAAATGCCATCATATCGATACGGGCGGAGCGGATACCGACAGCACGCGCCATTTGACGATTTTGAGTGACTGCTCGTATAAACAAACCAAAGCGAGTCTTATTGAGTAAATACACCAAGAGCGCCACGATAATGATAGTAAACACGATGATGGCAATACGGTTATAAGGGAGCACAAGGCTTGACGACACTTGATACGCACCGCTGAGCCACGCCACGTTACTGACTTCCACGTTTTGAGCGCCAAAAATCATCCGTACCAATTGCATCAAAATCAGACTCACCCCAAAGGTCGCCAATAAAGTCTCTAGCTCACGGCCATATAATGGACGAATCACGATACGCTCAATAACCATGCCGATGATAGCGCTGACCATAAAAGCCGCTGGAATAGCGGCAAGCAAATACCAACCAGCCATATCTGGCAAGTAAGTTTGAAATAAGTTTTGCACCATATAAGTGGTATAAGCACCAATCATAATCAGCTCACCGTGCGCCATATTAATCACGCCCAGCAAACCAAAGGTAATGGCAAGACCAAGCGCCGCCAGCAGTAAAATACTGGCGGTACTCATACCCGTGAAGATATGACCGGTCCATGTGCTTATTTGGATACGGCGCGCCACGCTATCTCTGGCATCGATAAGGGCCGCTTTGAGCGTGGGGTTTACATTATCATTGGCAAGGGCAGACTCTATATCAACCAATACCTGCGGGCTGTCGCTGTCAGCAAGCACAGACAGCGCCGCAATTTGCGTTGGTAGATCACCGTTTTTGAAGTCAATACGCGCTTGTAGTGCGGCCAGTGCTTTTTTGACTTTAGCATTGTCCTCGGTAGCCGCTGCTGCTGTAATAATGGCGGGATCTACTTGGTCAATATTGTCAGCCAAAATCGCCACGGCTTGTAGACGCTGTGCGGGTTTGTCAGACTCTAGCTTGACCTTGGCGCGCCCAAAGATAAGCGCCGAGCGGAGCGCATTGGTCAGGGTGATTGGTGCTAAGTCACTTGGCCAATCTGCCGTCTCTTTTTTATCAGGATAAGTCAACAGCTGATCATCGGCATTGAGCAAATAAGTTTGATCACCGTTGCCTTGATATAGCTCGTCATTTTCAATGAACGCCACCAAATTATCCAGGCTCTCAACCGAACCTGGCCAGTGACTTAGCATGGCTTGCCGCTGACCAAAATCACCCGCCACAAACTGCTCGATAGTATCCCCTGAGGCCGCAGTCGAGGGCAGGCTGGTTGGTGCTGATTCTGGCGTAATGAGCGACTGCTCATGCTGAGTTTGCAGGGTGTCACTGGGCGTATTTAGCGCAGCAGCTGTCACTGCTACCGTATTTGCTTGGTTGGCCATTTCGCTGCTGTGCGTATGCTCGGTTTGGCTCTCATGAGCGTGAGCCACTGTGACCGTACTGAGTATTAATAACCACAATAGCTGTCGTGGCAGCCACTGCGTAAAAACAGATGACAGGCTTATTTTTTCATTGATGCTGGTGTTATTAATGGAGGCGCGCCGATAGGGTGTGGCGACGGGCGCGGGGTATCCTGTGGTAGCACGTAAAGTATGGCGCTGCATGTGTGGCTCCCTGTTTTTCACAGACAACAAACCCTCAGCCTTTACTACGTGGCGTATCAAATAGTAAAGATATGGTTAAGGTTTGAAGGTCTGTAAATGGTTGAAAATAAATGTGGAGAGTCGGCAAGAGGACGGTTACTAATGTGATGTCTACCTGTGCGTTTCTCGCCCATGTGCTTGTCAGCACAATTTATTTGGGGATATACTCACTCCATGGCTGCGCTCGGATGACCTCTGGCGTTTTAAAAATGGTGTCAAACTGACCATCCGCCCGTATTTGACCAATCATGACAGGCTTCCACAAATGATGGTTTTCCTCATCCATTTTCAATGTGTATCCTGACGGGGCGTCAAATGTTTGCCCAGCCATGCTGATGCGCACTTTATCAACATCGGTAGTACCAGCGTCTTCAACCGCTTGTTTCCACATGTTGATACCGACATAGGTGGCTTCCATCGGGTCATTGGTCACCACTTTGTCAGCATTCGGTAGGTTATGGTCTATGGCATATTGTTTATAGCGTTTGGTGAAGTCGCTATTGGTTGGGTTTTTGATCGACATAAAGTAGTTCCACGCCGCCAAATGCCCTTGTAGTAAGCTGGTATCAATGCCGCGCAGCTCTTCTTCGCCCACAGAGAACGCCATGACTGGGATATCGGAGGCTTTGATCCCTTGGTTGGCAAGTTCACGATAAAACGGCACGTTTGAGTCGCCATTGATGGTAGAGATTACCGCTGTCTTCTTGCCCGTTGAGAATTTTTTAATGTTGGATACGATGGTTTGATAGTTACTGAAGCCAAATGGTGTGTACTCTTCCATGATGTCGGCCTCAGCCACGCCTTTTGACTTTAAAAACGCCTTTAAAATCTGGTTGGTGGTACGCGGGTAAACATAATCAGTACCCAGCAATACAAAACGCTCGGCACCGCCGCCTTCCTCACTCATTAAGTACTCTACCGCTGGGATGGCTTGCTGGTTTGGCGCAGCCCCAGTATAAAAAATGTTTTCTGATTGCTCTTGACCCTCATACTGTACGGGATAAAACATCAAGCCATTCAACTCCTCAACCACTGGCAGTACGGACTTGCGTGATACTGATGTCCAACCGCCAAAAATCACATCGACTTTGTCTTGTGTTAATAGCTGACGGGCTTTTTCAGCAAATAAGGGCCAATCAGAGGCAGGGTCAACGACCACAGGTTCTAGTTGTTTACCAAGTACGCCGCCATTGGCATTGATCTCATCAATGGTCATTAGCGCAGTGTCTTTTAAAGAGGTTTCAGAGATGGCCATGGTGCCAGACAGCGAGTGTAAGATGCCTACTTTGATTGTGTCGCCGTCAGCCACAGGGACGGTTGTGGTTTCTGTCGTTGTCTCTGTTGTCGCAGTCTCAGCAGGCTTTTGACAGCCAGCGAGACTCAAGCTACCAACGACGGCAATGGCTAATAGCGAAAAGTGTGATTTCATTTTGCCGTGGAAATGAGCGTTAATAAATTGAGGATTGGCTAGCATGGGTAACGAAAACATGGACATCTCCTAAATAAACACAAAGATAAATACTGCTCCTGAACACTAATTAAGAGTTCAAGTTCCATGCCAAGTCAAAAAGTCCCCTAATCGAGTAATAGTTGAGCAATAATCAAATATTATCGGCTATTTTCCTTAATTTAGTGCATGGCTGTGCATAAGTTGCACCATAAAGGGGAGAATAAAAAAGGTTGGTGCAGCAAGATAGAAGGGCTGAATTACAGATATAAAGACATTTATTGCTAAAAATCGCC
Source organism: Psychrobacter sp. UBA3068 (assembly GCF_002366815.1). Classification (NCBI taxonomy): domain Bacteria; kingdom Pseudomonadati; phylum Pseudomonadota; class Gammaproteobacteria; order Moraxellales; family Moraxellaceae; genus Psychrobacter; species Psychrobacter sp. UBA3068. Next base: position 50,974 of record NZ_DFBY01000012.1, read on the forward strand.
AAAACGGCTACGGTGATATCGTTAAGGCATGCGTGATTCTGTGCGGTTATAGGTTTTTAATTTTACGTCACAGTCCGTTTACGTTAATCCATCGTGGTTTTTGTTTTTTAGAGATGAGTGATAAAGAAAGGCTTTTTTAAGTCAATAATTCTACTCACAAGTTATTGAGTGGCGCTTAATCAGTCGGGATTTATGAGTAAATAAAATCTAAAACGAGGTTTATTACTCGTGTCAGAGTGTCTACGTGTCTACACGTTGAATGATTCTACAAAAGGAGTGTTATGTGTATTGTCGCCATTGCTTGGCAGTTGTTTGATGAGCTGCCATTGGTACTACTGTCAAACCGCGATGAGTTTTTACAGCGTCCAACTGAAAGGTTGCATCAGTGGCCCGACCAGCCAATCTATGCTGGGCGTGACAGCCAAAGCGGTGGCACTTGGTTGGGGATTCACCAAGAGCAAGGTGCAGATTTTCATCAACAGAACGGACGCTGGGCTGCTGTATTGAATTTTCGTGATGGCGTACAGGCAGGTTCGAACGAACGTTCGCGCGGTGAGCTGGTAACGCGTTTTTTGACCAGCAATATAAGTCCAATGGCGTTTGCGCGGCAGTTGAGCTTACAAGACTATGCGGGCTTCAATCTTATCGTTGGTGACGCCGCCCAAGCGGTCATCGTCAATAATCGCGGCCATGCACCCACGCCACTATATAGCGGACTGCACGTTCTCTCCAACGGCCAACCAGAAGAAAGCTGGTTTAAAACCGAGCGTTTACGAGCACGGTTACGGCAAGAAGTGTTGCCGTTGATTGCAGAGAACAGCTCACCTGGGCACTGGCAACAGGCGGCCTTCAATGTGTTATCAGACAACACACAAGCGCCAGCGGACAAACTGCCTAATACTGGCGTAGCTGTTGAGATTGAGCAGATACTGTCTTCTGTTTATATCGAGCCTGTTACTTTTGGCAGTAAGGATCAGAAGACCCCAACTTATGGGACGCGTACCCAAAGTATTTTAACGTTGCACAAAGACAGGAAAAAAGACGCCACCGTTACTGCGGGGATTACCAGTAGAGAGTGTCATCATGATGCAAAACGATGATAAAACTTGCCCATAAAAAATACCCACGATAATGGCTAAAATCTCTAGCGATTATCGTGGGTATCTACTATTGTGTTATTAACCGAGTATTGCTGTGTTATCAACCGAGCGATCTTTACACCAACAAATGATTGTCTTGTTCAGGAATGATCAGCTCTTGTTTTAGGGGAAGCTCGCGTACCAGCTCTTGCAAAGCACGGCGATAGACTCCTCGTTTAAAGTGAATCACTTGTCCAAGTGGATACCAGTAGCTGACCCATTGCCAATGATCAAATTCTGGCTTTCCTTCATCAAAGCGAATATGTTGAGTATTTGGCTCATCTAAGCGGAGCAAAAACCATTTTTGTTTTTGCCCAATACATAAAGGGTACTGTCCATGCCGCACATAGCGTTTTGGCAGTCGATAACGCAACCAATCTTGCGTCACTGCCAATAATTCTACATGACGTGGATGCAGGCCGACCTCTTCCCAGAGCTCGCGATACATCGCATCCATCGGCGTCTCCCCGCGGTCGATACCACCTTGCGGGAATTGCCAAGCGTTGTGACCAATACGTTTTGCCCACAGAACTTGCCCTTGTGTATTTGCCAAGATGATGCCGACGTTGGCGCGAAAGCCGTCTGCATCTATCATGACTAAACCTTTTTAATTTGTTTAAAATACCGCTTATTTCGACCTGATACCATGACAGCAAGCATAATTATTATAGGGTGATTGTTATCGCTATCAGGCAAAAATAAGATTCATTACCGTTATTAAACCAAGAAACAAGCAAAATGTGTAACAGTATTTTGCTATAAAATGTTTCACGAGTTTAACCGTTTAAAATCAATGGTTTATAATTGGGCTTTTTTTGGTCTACGTCATAGACATTTTTATGGTTGACGGCTGATTCATTGCCAGCCGCTCAGTAAAGGGATAAATGAAGAGGCTTTTAGTTAAGTGATGTCTTTCTAAAATCTGGTTTGGGCTTATGCTACACTAACCCAATAAACGATGGGGTAAAATCATAATAGCCTACCTCGATAATCAGTTTTTTAAGTAAAAAAACCAATTAAAAAGAAGCCAATTAAAAAGCAACTAAGGGAAATCTAAGATGTCAGAATCAAAAGCAAGCGTTACGTGGCAAGAAAATAAAGCATTTATGGGCGTCTCACCGTCAGGGCATGAGGTACAAATCGATGCCGATAAGGAGAAAGGGGCAAGCCCGATGGAGCTTATTTTGTTAGGGCTTGGCGGTTGTGCGAGTTATGATGTGGTATCGATTCTGCAGAAATCTCGCCAAGAGGTACAAGATGTACGTTGTGAGTTGACCGCCAAGCGTGCTGAAACAGTACCAGCGGTATACACTGACATTCATATGCATTTTGTTGTGACGGGTCAAAACATTAAAGACAAACAAGTTGAAAAGGCTGTGAATCTATCAGCAGAAAAATACTGCTCGGCCAGCCGGATGTTGGCACAAGGCGGCGTGAATATCACTCATGATTTTGAAATTAGCGCAGGGTAGGGGCAAAGAAAATAATGAATGCACTCTTTGGATTGGTCCCTGATACCGCTGCGTCTGCAATATGGGCCATGGTGGTAGCAAGCCTGCTGCCGCTTTTAATGGCATTAACAGCAAAAATCATTGGTGGCTTTAGTCTGACTGATAATGCGCATCCGCGTGATTTTCTGCAGCGTACGACGGGTGCAGCAGCACGTGCTAATGCAGCACAGCAAAACAGCTATGAAACCTTGCCGGTATTTTTGGCAGCAGTACTGGTGGCCATATTGTTCTTTGTGCCGCAGCTGATTATCAATACATTGGCGTGGCTGTATGTGTTGATTCGTATTGGCTATTGCGCGGCGTACATCACCAATTTGGCGACATTTCGCTCCATCCTGTGGGTGTTATCGATTGCTTGTTGTTTGATGTTATTTTACTTAGCGATTCGAGTCAGTGTTTAACGACAGATAGTGATAAACACCCTCTTTTTAATATAAAAGCAGTGAATTATTCGCCTACACTGGTGTACAGTGCGCTAATAATTGCTGCTTTGTTTTTTTCTCGTTTGATACCTTCCCACAGGGTTTGCGCCTCACGATAACCTTTGGTCAGCATACCCAGCCACTGCTTATAGCGACCCACTAAAACCACATCATTTTTAGCCGCGCCCTCTAAGAATTTAATCTGATGAGCGATCAGATCTTGCCACAATAGTATCGTCGTATTTTCTGAATTTTTATGACGGTCACTATCGACTTGTGCAATCAAATCGGGACGAGTGACTGCGCCGCGACCTAACATTAGGTGGGGGGTTGCTGCTTGAGTCATACAATCCTTTGCTTGCTCTGCTGTCCATATCTCGCCATTGGCAATTACTGGAATGCTAAGCGCATTAAAATTTTGGATTTTGTCCCAATAGGCAGGCGGCTTATAGCCTTGGGTTTTTGTGCGGGCATGAATGGTCAGCCAATCAGCGCCGCTAGAAGCAATGGCTGCGCGAATATCATCCATGCGAGTGGTGTCGGTATAGCCCAAGCGAATCTTCGCAGACACAGGAACATCGGTAGGGACGGCGTGACGCACGGCGCTAATAATGTCGTACATCACTTCTGGTTCATCAAGCAGCACTGAGCCGCCACGATGACTATTGACGGTTTTAGCAGGACAACCAAAGTTGATATCAATGGCTGGTGCGCCAAGCTCACAAGCATAAGCCGCATTTTCTGCCATGAGCTGTGCTTCGCTACCGAGTAGCTGTACGTGAATGGGCGTGCCTGATGCTGTCTTGGCGCCATGGTGCAGCTCAGGGACGTATTTATAAAATACGTGAGCAGGCAAGAGATGCTGAGTGACTCGAATAAACTCACTGACTGACCAATCATAAGGACGACCCAAGTCGGCGGCAATTTGCGTTAAGATTTGCCGCATCAAAGGATCGGTCAAACCCTCCATGGGTGCAAGGAGGCGCACAGGGTCAGCAAATAACTGGTGTATGGTGTTTTGTCGTGCTTGAAGCTGCTGATTATGGTTCATGCTGGTTATTCACTGCTAAGAAGTCGTTATAAATAGATCAAGGTTTTAGGTTGATCGATAATACTAAGAAGGGTTAAGTGTTGCCGAAAATCACTTTTTTGCCCGTCTGCAATCCTGATATCAAGTCTTTGATACTATGAATGTCTAGATTACTCTGCGCGCGCGTACAGGCGACATAAAGCAAGCGCAATTCTTCTGGGCTTATTTTGACAGCATTGGTGGTGACATCATAATAAAAGTCATCATCCAATTGTACTTTTCCCCATTCAAGCCCTTTGGCTTTATGGGCCGTGGAGATGACATAGTCAGCATTTTCGATACTGGTTAGGCTGTTGACCGCTTGGCTGAGCACATTGGTGCCATGATCGTCGACCAATTTGACTAGGGTTTTTAGATCGCTGCCCTCAGAGGTTTCGGCGTACTCTTGTACATCACCCCAATTATAAAAATACGCCAGCTCGGGTACGCCGTAAGCGGATTTGCCGTTTTTTAAATTTTCTGCCGCCTGACAGAATTTGAGCATGCGATCGGTATCGGCTTGTAGCGCCACCCGATGGCCAAGTTTAAGACCCGTCAATAGCTGCGCCATGGCTGCGGCATTGGTACGGCACAAAATGGCATCTTTTTTACTATGTACCATTCCTTTGTCGGTAGAGGATTGTTTATTGGGGTTGCCTTTTAGCGGTACGTCTTCTTGCAAGGCTTTTAATAGAGTATTGGCCACTTCTGCAATCGGCTCACCAAAGCGAAACGACTGGGTCAATAAGGTTTGCGGCAGGGGCAGTTTTTTCATGGCATTGACCGCACCGCGCCATTCGTAAATCTGCTGATGTGCGTCACCCACATAAATCACTTGCCGTGGCTGCTGAGTCAAAATCCCCATCATCAAGGGATCAGCATCTTGCGCTTCATCAAATAAGATAAAGTCCGCTGGAATGCTGGGCTTAGACAACGCCCAAAGCTTGAGATAAATGTCATGTCCGATACCGGCAGGATGACGGGCATCGATCGACTGTAGCCAGCGCTGCTCAACGGCAGGGTAGAGCATCTCACGTAGCTGCTCTGCATCTGACGCATCGAGCCAGCTTGGAAACAGTATGTGTCTGGGTGCAGGATAGCTGGCATGCGTACTACAAAAATTGCTCACAGCATCGCTGACGAATCGCGATAGACGAGCTGGCGTCAGGGTAATGTATTTATTCACCCCATCCATTTGCCGACGTACTTGCACAGGTTGCAATCCCAAATCATCACCGAGACGTTTGGGAGAAAAGCGTGGCAACGACAGCTTGGCGGTAATATCGCGAGCGACATGTCGATAGGCCAGCGAGTGAAAAGTGCGACACTCTACATGGGGCGGAAACTTGGAGCGAGCATCATTGGCAATGGCTTTGTTAAAAGCCAAGTACAAACCGCGTCCACGTAGACGCTCACCGATCAGTTTTAGTGTCGTCGTCTTACCGGCGCCCGCATAAGCGACCACTTTAAATGACTTGTGATCCATTGCCATATTCAGCGCACTCAGCTGCTCGTCAGTGGGATCGCTCATATAAGCTGGCATAGATGCGGACATAATAAAGCTACCTAAAATACGAAAAGGGATTAAAAACAACGACGGCAAAAAAAGCCACTGCATAAACAATGGCTGATAGACGATAGTGATGCTCAATCGTGATAATAAGCACTGAGCTCATTCATGGGATAAGAGAAAAACAAAATAATGGTAAATTAAAACATTATTCTTTTCTATTGAATAGATTTATATCAAACCACGTAAGGACATTAAGTCTTTTATTCTTTATCTATTGAGGCAAGAGCAGGGCTAGGCTCATCTTTGATTAAAATTTTAGCCAAAAACAATCCAAGCTCAAACAATAACCACATTGGAATCGCTAGCATCAACATTGATACGCCATCAGGCGGCGTGACGACGGCCGCCACGGCAAAACAACCAACAATAATATAACGACGTTTATCTTCTAGGCTCTGAATGGAGACAATGCCAGCCAATATCAATAGCAAGGTCACCACTGGAATCTCAAACGTTAACCCAAACACCATAAATAATTTTAAGGCAAAGTTTAGATAACTATCGATATCCGTCATCGGTAGGACGTTTTGCGGGGCAAACATGATAAAGAATTTCAACACGCCTTTTAGCACGATAAAATAAGAGAAAGCCACGCCAGCATAGAATAAAAAGATAGAAGACAGAAGCACTGGTATAGCGATTTTCTTTTCTTTTTTATACAAGCCAGGCGCGACAAATGACCAGATTTGGTAGAGAATATAGGGCATCGCCAAAAACGCGGCAACAAAAACGGTCAGTCGTATCGGTGCCATAAAGTTGGAGGTGATGTCTGTCGCAATCATCGTCGAGTTGGCAGGCAACTGGGCGACTAACGGATCTGACAAAAAATTATACAGCTCGCGTGAAAACCCTGCTAAACCCAAAAATATCACCAGTACCGCCACACATATTTTGATGAGGTGTCTACGCAGTTCAATCAGATGCTCAGTAATAGGCATATCAGCCAACGAATTTAAAACCTCGTCAGACTCCTTGTCATGGTCAGCCTTTGCCGTTGCTTTAACGTCTGGAATATCTGGGTGAGCCACGCCTGAATCAGTGATTTTTTCTTGGCGGCTTTTTTTGCGTTTGAACAATCCCATTATTTGGTTTCCTGCTGATTTACAGAAGCCTGTGGCTTTAAGGGCTTGTCCAAATGAGCGTTTAATAACGTATCGGCCTTATAGTTCGGTAAGTATGGCGGCATAGGCAGACGACGCGCCTTGTCATAAGCACCTAGGCGAAACCACATGTTTTCCCATGGTCTGGTGATCATGGGTTGAGCAACTGGCAGAGCATTGCTACGGTTGGCCGCGCCTACACCATCATCGTTGAGATTGTGCTTTGGTTCTGGACCGACTGCTGCGTGCTCTTTATTCGTGACGGTGGTATGGGTGGTCTTTATCGAATGGCTTTGCGAGCTTTCAAACTCTTTTATATTGCCCCGCATCTCAGCCATCTCTCGCCTCATCTCTGCTTCAGTTTGGCGAATTTTAGCCAGCTCTTTTTGCATTTGTTGCCGTGTCTCAGCTAAGTCCAGCTCCGCCTCTATTTCAGACTGTAGGGTGGAGACCGTGCGACGAATCTTGGCATACCATTGCCCAGCGGTACGCGCTGCCTGGGGCAGTTTTTCTGGGCCCAAGACAATGAGGGCGATAACGCCAAAGAGGAGTAATTCAGAAAACCCAATATCAAACATAACGGCTGAATGTCACTATTTTAAATGAAGCAGGCTAGAGGCTGTAAGCGTTATACATTGTGCTTGTCATCAGCAGGCGCAGAATGGATATCGCTATCATTCACCTTTTTGTTTGCTGGATGTTCTGTTGTACGTGCATTGCCCTCGTGGTCGAGGACAACATGCTTTTTGGCATGATCGCTCTCTTCGTCTTTGACCGCTTCTTTAAAGCCTTTGACCGCACCGCCCAAATCTTTGCCAGCATTCCTGAGTTTTGAGGTGCCAAATACGACAACCACCACAACCAACAGTATCAGCCAATGCGTAATAGAAAAACTACCCATAATGGTATCCTTATGACTTGGTTTTCAGTCTTTATATGCGTGCTTTGAGTTTATAAAAGCGTGAAAATAAAACAAAAAGCATCAATATATAGTTTGAAGTGAAACAGAGCTATATTATAACCTGCCCTTATGACAAAAAGGTGAAAGCAACCACAATCAAATAGATTAGGCGCTTATTTTGTCATTTTACAAGTTAACGCGCGGCTTTTTCCTCGATTCCTGAAAGACCAAAGCGCCGACCCAGCTCGGTTAATACGGCATCTGACTCTATATCGAACCACGCCAGTCCAACCAAGGTATGAAACCAGACATCCGCCACTTCATAAATGAGCTCATGACGGGCCGCATCGTACTGCGCTTTGTCTCTATTTTCATCACAATTGGCAAAATCTTTGGCAGCGATGATACTCTCCGTACTCTCTTCACCAACTTTTTCTAATATCTTATTCAATCCTTTAGCGTACAAGCTGGCCACATAAGAGCTGTCAGCATCGGCTTGTTTTCGCTCTACTAATACCTGATCCAGTTGTTGTAACACCGAGCTTTTATCAACGCGTGCTCGGTCCGTATCAGGGCCGGCATGTGCGCGAGTGTTTTTGGTTTGAGAATTGGCACTGGTAGACTCATGGGCTTGATAAATATCAGCAGGGTCTTTTAGGACTTTATCAACCGTCTGCCATTCTGGTGTTTGGCCAGACAAATCTAAACGCTGGTAAAAACAAGACTCGCGCCCAGTGTGGCAAGCAATGCCGCCCGCTTGGGTGACACTAAGCACAATCACATCGGCGTCACAGTCCAAGCGAATATCGTGTACTGTCTGAGTGTGACCTGACGACTCTCCTTTGTGCCACAATTTGGCACGCGAGCGCGAAAAATAAACCGCGGTTTGTGTTTGCGCAGTCAATTGCAGTGCGTCGCTATTCATCCAAGCCATCATCAAAATACGACCTGACTTGTGATCTTGAGCAATTGCCGGAATTAAACCATCAGCATTAAAATTTATGGCGGTCAGCCAAGCAGGTAAAGTCATAATATGTCTATCATCTTATAGTGAAAAAGTAAAAAAAGGGTAAGGGGTTAGCCATTGACCATTCTATGGATGGTCTGAATGATTTGAGTCAGACTGTTATCGGTATAAGGGCAACGTTTGAGTCAGTTGCTGTTTAAGCTGACACACTGTTATTGTACGTGCGCCTGATGTATAGCGTCATTTTAATGCTTAAACAGATGCGGATACAATGCTTCTTTGATCGTGTGATCAAGCGGAGTTGTCTTATTGAGGCGAAAGTCATAATTGACAAAATGCTGCCGTGCTTTTGCCACCGTTTCACCCGTGTACATACGGGTGACTCTTGTCATCAAGTTGCCGCCTTTATCATACAGTGGCTCAACGCCCACCTCAAACAATAGCTCTTCACGCACCCGTACACGGCTCATGATATGTAGCTGTAACTCATCAACCACTAAGCCTTGATAGTCCGCGTTGACCTCTTTAATACCTTTAGAATATAAAAATCTTAAGCGTGCCTCAGATAATAAAGCGGTCAGGGATTCAAGCGTCATATATTGCCCAGTATCGATTTCGGTATGACGCACACGCATTACCGTCTCGAAGACGAATAGATCATTATCAAAGTTTAACTCATGTTTTGACACGTTATCTCCTAGACTGATTGCAGGTGATGAGCTCTGCTTATCATGGGATAGGTGGGCTGCGTCATAATGATTATGACCATAGGATGTAGAGTCAATAAAAGTGGTCAATAGCGTTGCTTTATCCGTGCTTAGATTATACCAAAGCTTAGTGTTACTAAAGCACAGCTGCAACTGACATTCAATCTATTTAGAAAAAAATTCGTCGTTTTATTAGGATGCTGTATGAGCAGATCGTCACTCAGCTCATACAGGTTGTTTGTCTTTATGGGCGACTAGAAGAGAGCCAAAACTTTACTTGGCAAAACAACGTGCTATCTGCTAAAATAGCGCCTCCCACCTCGAGGCAAATAGAGAGATAGTTGTTGTTTATATTATATGACGATTATGCATTATTACTATTTGACGACCAGGTTCTAACACAGAAAAAGAGGCAAATCATCATGAAAGTTAAGATGAAAACCAGAAGCGGTGCCGCTAAACGCTTCAAAAAAACAGCGAACGGCTTTAAGCGTAAGCAAGCATTCAAAAGCCATATTTTGACCAAGAAATCAGCTAAGCGTATTCGCCAGTTGCGCGGTCTTAAGATGGTGGACAAGTCTGACGAAGCAGCAGTTCGTCGTATGTGCCCATACATCTAATAGCCTATTGTCACTTGTGTTTAATTAAAAATTATTTGATTAAAGATATCTGACTTTGCAATCTGACAACGATGTCTATTATTCAATGACATCGTGATTCGTTTAATAATGATTAAAGAAATCTTGGAGTAAATTATGGCCCGTGTAAAACGTGGTGTACAGGCAAATCGCCGTCACAAAAAAATCTTAAAGCGCGCAAAAGGCTACTACGGTGCCCGTTCACGTGTTTACCGCGTAGCGGTACAAGCAGTGACCAAAGCTGGTCAATATGCGTATCGTGACCGTCGCAACAAAAAACGTACTTTCCGTCGTCTTTGGATCGCACGTATCAATGCTGGTGCACGCTTAAACGGCTTAAGCTATAGCCGCTTTATCAATGGCATGAAAAAAGCTAACATCGCCATCGATCGTCGCGTTCTAGCAGACATCGCTATGCATGATGCAGCGACTTTCACAGCATTGGTCGAAAAAGCAAAAGCGGAATTGGCCTAAATATTACCCATCCTTTAGGTATCAGGCTTACTTAAGCAAGTATCTAAACGGATAGGACTAATATTGATTAATAGTACGATATTAATAAAAGCTACCGCTGGTCGGTGGCTTTTTTTATATTAAATTATTTTAAGCGTATGCGATGTTGGACTTTATTGATGTCAAAACACGCTCATCACCGTCTAAATATTCAAGCCATTCATATCATCTGTCTTTGTACTAAAATGACTGGGTAAATGGTTTGCAATATTTGGTCAAATCCCTACAATTAACAGCCCGTTTAAATCAGGAATAATGCGTCTTATGACTACCCCTGCTGCCACCAACGACTTGTCGGCGCTACCGACCTTGTCCTCAGAGCTCAATGAGCTTAATGAAGCTCAGCTTATCGAGTTTGCGAGTGCCGCTGAAGCTTTAATTCTACAAGTAACCGATGCGCGTACCCTACAAGACTTACGAGTGCAATTGACTGGTAAGAAAAGCCCATTAACGGGCTGGTCAAAGCAGATGGGTAAGCTCGATGCTGACGATAAAAAGACCTACGGTGGCTGGTTACATCAGGTGCGTAGCCGCATTCAGCAAGCACTGACCGATCAGCAGCAGCAGCTGGAGGTCGCCGCGCTCAATGCCAAGTTAGAAGCCGAGAGTATTGATATTACGTTACCTGCTCGCGGTGGGCAAAAGGGTCACTTGCATCCAGTCACCATGATTACCCAGCGTATGCAGCAGTACTTTGTTCAAGCAGGCTTCAACGTGGCAACTGGCCCTGAAGTTGAGAGCGATTATTACAACTTTGAGGCGCTAAACATTCCGTCGCACCATCCAGCCCGCGCGATGCACGATACTTTTTATTTTGATGCGCATTATTTACTGCGTACGCATACCAGTCCGGTGCAGATTCGTACCATGGAAAAGAATGAGCCGCCGATTCGTATTATTTGCCCCGGCCGTGTGTATCGCAATGATTCAGACCAAACCCATTCACCGATGTTTCATCAACTAGAAGGGCTCATGGTCACAGAGTCGAGTACTTTTGCTGAGCTAAAAGGGTTGATTAGCGAGTTTTTAGAGGCGTTTTTTGCCAAAGAGCTGACCGTACGTTTCCGTCCTTCATTTTTCCCATTTACAGAGCCTTCTGCTGAAGTAGACATCCTCGACGATAATGGCAAATGGCTTGAAGTGATGGGCTGCGGCATGGTGCATCCACAAGTGCTGACCAACTGCGGTATCGATAGCGACAAATACACAGGTTTTGCTTTTGGCATGGGTATTGAGCGCTTTGCGATGCTGTATTACGGCATCGATGACTTGCGTTTGTTTTTCCAAAACGACGTACGCTTCTTAAAGCAATTTGGCTAGAGTTTCGTTGTTAATACGTCTACCTTTACTCCAAAAATTTGATTCGAGATATTTATGAAAATTAGCGAACAGTGGCTACGTCAATGGGTAAATCCCGATAATACCAGTGAGCAATTGGCCGAACAGCTGACCATGGCAGGACTAGAGATTGATGATCGCTATGCGGTTGCCCGTGCATTCAGTGGCGTGGTCGTCGGTGAAGTCATCAGCATCGAGCAGCATCCAGATGCGGATAAGCTACGCGTCACACAGGTGAATATCGGTGACGCTGAGCCCGTACAAATTGTCTGCGGCGCACCCAACGTTACTGTTGGTATGAAAGCACCAGTGGCTACCGTTGGGGCCGTATTGCCAAGCGACGATAAAAAAGGGTTTAAAATTAAGAAGAGCAAGCTGCGCGGTGTGGCCTCAAACGGTATGCTCTGCGGCGCATCCGAGATTGATTTGGTCGATGCGATAGATGGCTTACTTGAGTTGCCAGATGACGCACCGATTGGTACAGATATCCGCGACTACCTAGGCTTAGACAATCAGATATTGGATATCTCAATCACCCCAAACCGTGGCGATTGCTTTAGCGTACGCGGTATTGCCCGCGAGATATCGGTCATTAACAATTTACCGATGCAAATGCCAGAGATCCCTGCCAATGTGGGAGTTACTGATAACGATGCCGATACTCCTACGCCCGCCGCAACCGTCAGTGCAATAGAAGCGTGTCCACGTTATTTGTTGCAATCTATTAGCAATATCGATCGTAGTATCGACACACCAAAATGGGTGCAAGACGCGCTGGTGCAATCCGGATTACGTTCGCATAACTTCTTAGTCGATGTGACCAACTATGTGTTGATGGAGTTGGGGCAGCCGCTACATGCGTTTGATGCCGATACCATCGTCGGCGATATCGTGGTGCGTTTGGCACAGCCTGAAGAAAGCCTGACGTTGCTCAATGAGCAAACCATTACCTTAACGGGTGATGAATTAGTGATTGCTGATGACAAAGGGGCGTTAGCACTTGCTGGTATCATGGGCGGTCAGCGTAGTAGTGTCACCGACAGCACGACCAACATCGTCTTAGAAAGTGCTTTTTTTAACCCGTTAGCGATCGCTGCGCGCGCACGCCGCTTTGGTCTTCATACTGATGCATCACAGCGCTTTGAGCGTGGGGTGGATTTTGAGCTACCAGAGATTGCGCTCGCACGAGCTTGTGATTTAATCACTAGCATCACGGCGGGTCAAGCTGGACAGATCGTGACAGTTGAGCACTCTAAATATCTGCCAGTGTGCGCGCCCATCACGTTGCCAATCGCTAAAGTCCGTGACGTTATTGGTATTGAGATTGATCCATCAGAGATGGTGCGTATCTTAACCCAGCTGGGTTTTGACGTAGAGCAACAGAGCGACGCGCTGGTTTGTAAGCCGCCATCTTATCGCTTTGATATGAGTATCCTCGAGGACTTGATCGAAGAGATTGCCCGTATCTATGGCTATGACAATATTCCAAGTGTCTTGCCGCATTTGCAAGTGAGTATGGATTATGACGATACCGCAGACTTGACTCATGAGATGAAGCTTGCGCTGGTCGACAACGGCTATATGGAAGCGATTAGCTTTAGCTTTAGCGATGCAAAACTAGAAGCCTTGCTCGATGATGAAGCATTGGGTGAGGTTTTGGCATTGGCCAACCCAATCTCTAGTGATTTGGCGGTGATGCGCCGTACTTTGCTCTCTAGCTTATTGCCATGTGTACAGTACAATCTAAACCGTCAGCAGCCACGTGTCCGTTTTTTTGAGACAGGCCTTAGCTTCGTCGGTCAGAGCGTGAGCGACTTGGTCCAAACACCAAGTATTGCTTTGGTGGCAGTGGGTGACGTATGGGATGAGCAAGCTTATCAAAATCGTGCGCTAGATTTTTATGACTTAAAACACGATATTGAGCAACTGCTACCAGCGCAAATCGATAGCGCCCGTATTCGCTATGAGCGTAGTGGGCTTGCCTTCTTGCACCCCGGCCAAAGCGCTAAATTATATATCGACGACGTATACGTTGGTTGGCTAGGTCAGTTGCATCCAAGCACGGCCAAACAGTTGGATTTGCCTACGACATGGGTGGCTCAATTGTCACTTGCGCCGTTGCTGACTCTCGCCCGTGAGCAGCATGCGATCACCACGCCTAGTAAATTCCCACAAGTACGTCGCGACATTGCCATCTTAGTAGATAGCGATACTAGCGTACAAACGCTAGCGTCAACGATACGTACTGCTGCCGGTAATCTATTGACCGATCTTTGGTTGTTCGATGTTTATCAAGGTGACAACGTACCAGCAGGACAGCGTTCATTAGCTTTTGCACTAGTGTGGCAAGACAGTACGCAAACCTTGTCTGACGAAGCAGTAAAAACGGCCACTGATAAGGTGGTGCAAGCGCTGGTTAACCAACACGCAGTGCAGCTGCGTGACAGCTAAAATTTGTTATCGTTAACACGTGATGCTCTATAGTCTTTTCATTTTTGAGGCTATAGAGCATTGCTATTTGTAAAAACTGTTATTGATAGGGCGTGCTAAGTGGTTATTAATAAAGGACTTTAATGCAATCTTTGTGAAAAAGAAGGCAAAAAACCTTTATAATAGCTACCCTCATACCGCTAAACCATGATATTTGACATCACGACATAGCATAGGAGTCGTACTGTGAGCACCTTAACCAAATCTGACATGATTGAGCATTTGATGAGTCATCTTAACCTCACACGCCAAGAAGGCCGCTGTTTGGTGGAGAGTTTTTTTGATGAATTGTCAGAGAGTTTGATTGATGGCAAAGAGGTCAAGCTTTCAGGCTTTGGCAACTTCGAACTGAAAGATAAAAATAGCCGTCCAGGTCGTAATCCTAAAACAGGAGAGCCTGTTGCAGTATCTGCACGCCGTGTGGTGACCTTTAAAACGGGACAAAAATTCCGTCAAAAAGTCGATGAGCGTCTGTTTGATGCTTAATGTAAACTGGCGCAGTTACTTTGTTGATAATTTAACTATTGACGCTATCGCCTTGTAAGGCATCAAATGGTTGGTGGCTTACACTAACTACTTAGAGGCGGCAACGAAAATGAAATATGAGTCATATTTATTAAGGCCTATAAAATAATAGGCATAAAAAAAGAGAGCACACGCTCTCTTTTTTACTACAGTCTATTTATCGCTTATGCAATAAAAATTACTGAGCTTCTTCAACAACTACAACTTCGTCAGCAGCGTCAACAGCTGGATCAGCAACTACAGGTTCTGCCACTGTAGGATCTGTTAGGTCAGTTGCAGTAGCGTCGATGTCAGCTTCTGCTTCAGCAACCGCCGCTTCAGCATCAGCAACTCCAGTTTCCGCTTCAGCAGTAACTTCGCCTTCAGCAGCAGCTTCGTTTAGCTCTTCTGAAGCGTCTTGTACTTCTTCTTGCGCATCAGCTAAATCTTCAGCAGCGTTTTCTTTGTTGCTGTCACAGGCAGTTAGGCCCATAGTTGCAGTCATGATACCAGCTAAAGCAAGTAATTTAAGTTTCATAAGGTTTTCTCCGGAAAAATGAAATGAGCAGTAGCAGCGAAAAAGGTTGAAATCCGAGATTCCTCAGAGTTCAACTAATCTTAGTCACAGCTACTCAGCTTCCACGCATTCTATACGCTTTCTATCTAAATAGAAATAGGTTGTACAATTAAGTAACAATAAAAGTGAAAAATAATTTTTTACTTTGTTTACTTAATATAATTTCTCATACAAACATTCGAATTAATCATCGTATAATCAATGACATCAAGCCGTTAGCAGAGTTTTTCGCTGTCTTGATTTCTCTCTATTTTCTCAGTCATTGTGCGGATTATATAGTTAGAATTGGTAAGCGAGACGTGTGTTTTTGTTAGTAGGAGGCAAAGAGTTTAGCCACTCGCTGACACATTAAAAGGTAGGAATTTGACACAGTAAACTAAGCTATAAGAGCGAGGATTAAACTAAAAACTGTATAACGGCAAAACTATCAATAATAACTATCAATACGAATAGCGGTATATATCGTATGGTTGAGGAACAACAATATGAAATGGCAGGGCAGACGAGGCAGTTCTAACGTACGGACAAGCAAGGGGGGCGGAAAGCTGATCGGTGGAGGTATCGGCGGTATTATTATTGCGGGTATTTTGTGGTTGGTGTTTGGCGTAAACCCAATGACCGCTTTGCAAACGGGTCAAGTAGTAACGGGAGGGGGCGGTACCTCTACCGAACCTGCGACCAGTACCGACCGAGATACGCAGTTTGTAAAAGTGGTGTTAGCGGATACAGAAGAGGTCTGGCATCAGATATTTAGTGAAGCGGGGAGCACTTATAAAGAGCCTTCTTTGATATTGTTTAATGGTCAAGTCAGTTCAGCCTGTGGTAGTGCCAGCGCGGCAACAGGTCCGTTTTATTGTCCAGGGGATCAGACGGTTTATTTGGATACGTCGTTCTTTGTAGAGATGCGTCAAAATCTTGGAATTGCAGGTGACCAGCAAGGCTCTGGTGGTCAAGACAACCAAGGCAAGGCTGGTGATTTTGCTCAGGCTTATGTCATCGCCCATGAAGTCGGTCATCATGTACAGACACTGCTTGGCATTACCCAGCAAGTTGGTGAGGCTAGTCGCCAAGTCACGCGGGCAGAAGCCAATAAGCTGTCAGTATTACAAGAGCTACAGGCGGATTGTTTTGCGGGGGTTTGGGCGCAGCGTAATCAAGAGCGTGTACAGTTTTTGGAAGCGGGTGATATCGATGAAGCCATCAATGCCGCCGGCCAAATCGGTGATGATCGCTTAGCACGAGCCAGTGGTGGGGCGGTAGTACCTGATAACTTCACTCATGGTACCAGTCAGCAGCGTATTCAGTGGTTTACCCGTGGACTGGAGAGTGGCAACGTACAGTCCTGTGATACTTTTAGTGGCGCTTTATAAAATAGTGGCGCTTTATAAAAATTAATAAACATGCCCAAAAAAGCCTGCAACGTCGATTGCAGGCTTTTTTATGTGCTAAGGCGTCTGGTTTAACGAGACTGCCTTACAATAGAGTGGCGTGATTCTTAAGTCTCTTAAGTAATGATACAGCGATTATCTGCTGTTATCAAGAATATACGCACCTGCACCACCAACGGCTGCCCCACCAAGGGCGCCACGAGCGATATCTTTACTGTCGCCACCACTTCTGATTAGAGCACCGGCCGCCGCGCCAGCCGCCGCGCCTTTGGCTGTATTACTCAAACCACTATTGTATCCACCAGTTGAGCAACCGCCCATAATAAGAGCCGAGCTAGTAAGAGCAGTCATTGCGATAGTTTTAGCAAATTTCATAGTATCACCTGTTAGGTTATCAAAATTAAAAAACGATATTTCCGTTGCCACTCATTTTAATGCGTCATGCTAAATTAAAACATCTGGGCAATGAGCTTAGAATAATCGATTGTGCTACCGCAAGAATCATTGAAGTGTGCAGTAAAAGGATTACAGTAAGGACGGCAAATATCTCAGAACTCCTACTACTATCAAGATTGATAGCAAAGTACATCTATACTGGCACCTATACTAACCTGTCTCACAGCTACTAGGCGTAGTAAAAGCGCTAAAGTTTGCAAACACCCTGTAAACTATGTTTCTCCACTGTATCGTTGCGAGGGCTTGGCCGAGAGCTGTTGTATTGATCAGCCGCTAATAGTTTCTACTACCCATCTTTTTACCGCTTGTAAAAAGAAAAAGACCGCACAAAGGCGGTCTTCATTAATGACGGTAAGTCTCTGCTGAGCCAACCGAAAAAGTGTTGGACGAGGCTTGGAACAGCGGATTAATTCTGTGATTTGCGCTTCATCTGTTCAAAGAACTCATCATTGGTCTTCGCTTCTTTGAGGCGATCCAATAAAAATTCTGTTGCTTGTACCCCATCCATCGGCTGCAGCAATTTACGCAAGATCCAAACTTTACGCAGTTTATCTTCATCGAGCAGACGCTCTTCGCGGCGTGTACCAGATTTTTTGATGTTAATCGCCGGGAAGACGCGCTTTTCTGCCAAGTCGCGCTCAAGGGTAATCTCTTGGTTACCCGTTCCTTTGAATTCTTCAAAGATAACGCTGTCCATCTTACTCCCAGTATCGATAAGGGCACTGGCAATGATGGTCAAGCTGCCGCCTTCCTCAACGTTACGAGCCGCACCGAAGAAGCGTTTTGGACGCTCTAGCGCATTAGCATCTAGACCACCAGTCAACACTTTGCCCGATGAAGGGATAACGGTGTTATACGCTCGGGCAAGACGAGTAATAGAGTCAAGTAGAATGACGACGTCTTGCTTGTGCTCGACCAAACGCTTGGCTTTTTCGATGACCATCTCAGCGACTTGTACGTGACGCTGCGGCGGCTCATCAAAGGTAGAGGCAACCACTTCACCGCGGACGGTACGTTCCATTTCGGTGACTTCTTCTGGACGCTCATCAATCAATAGGACGATAAGATAGCATTCAGGATTATTGCGGGTGATTGACTGAGCGATTGACTGTAGCAGCATCGTTTTACCGGCTTTTGGCGGTGCCACGATGATTGAACGCTGACCTTTACCAATCGGGGCGATGAGGTCAATGATACGTCCCGTCAAGTCTTCAGTGGTGCCATTACCAAGTTCCAGCTTTAGCTGTTCAGTGGGGAATAGCGGTGTTAAATTCTCAAAGATCAGCTTATGACGTGAACGATCTGGCGTGTCAAAGTTGATTTCACCGACTTTTAGTAGCGCAAAATAACGCTCAGAATCCTTTGGCGGGCGAATCGTACCAGCGATACTGTCACCAGTCTTGAGGCTAAAGCGACGAATTTGACTAGGGCTGACGTAAATGTCGTCAGGGCCGGCCAAATAAGAGCCCTCTGACGAGCGCAAAAAGCCAAAACCATCCGGAAGAACCTCAAGCACACCGTCACCATAAATGGCTTCACCGTTACGGGCATGGGTTTTTAGGATGGCAAAGATAATGTCTTGTTTACGGCTACGCGCCATATTATCAAGTCCCATTTCTTTGGCGATGGCCAATAGCTCAGCGATTGATTTTTTCTTTAATTCAGTTAGATTCATAGGTAGGTCATTAGCAATTGATCAGATGAGAGATGCCATTAGCAGCACAAGTCACGACAGTGATTAAAACAGCGATAGTATGGTGATAGAGGGTGCGTGCACAGAGCTAGGGCTTATGTAGTTTGGGTGTTACGGGTCAGCTTATGTACGCATGGCAATCATGTGATGCAAGGTAATAAGAAATAAGGATAAAGAAGGCTACATAAGAGTCTGCGACAAAAACTCAATATCAGTCATTGTGTTTAGTCATTTCGTTTAGCAATGGTATTTATAACGACGATTGTGTTTTTGTTGATAAACACGAGGAGAATAGCGATAAGACACTTAGGAAAACCGTTAGTTTTCTCTTGTCAGCAGACTATACGGTTTTCGTAATGACGTTGTCAATAAATTTTGCCAAAAAAGTCGTAAAATGACGCTTTTTGCATAAAAAATAAGCAAAAAAGCCACTATCTGGGGGAGATAATAGCTTTCTTGATGATTCTATAGTATATACAGAGCGCTCGTATTAGACTGGCTAAGACAAGCGACGCTTCACTTACAGATGCTTGTCTAGTACTTTTGCCAATTCAGCTTTTGGCTGTAGACCCATGACTGAGTCAACTTTTTCGCCGTCTTTGAACACAAATAGCGTTGGGATGTTACGGATACCAAAACGGCTTGCTGCCTGTGGGTTATTATCCACGTCGACTTTAACAATTTTAACTTTGCCTTGGTACTCAGTGGCTAGATCTTCTAAAATAGGGGCGATCGCTTTACAAGGACCACACCAAGTTGCCCAAAAGTCTACCAGTACTGGCACATCTGACTCCAACACATCTTGGTCAAAGTTTGCATCGGTGGTGTTTACAATAAGGTCTGACATAATTTTATCTCTCTTGTTTTATTGTTTCTATCGTCATTCATCAACTGATATATTGGTTCTATAATAGCGTGATGAGTGGCCAAAGAATCGTTTAGAAGTGGTAAAAATGTGCCATTATATTAACATGTTTGCTCACACTTGGCAGAGGCAGGCTGGTTAAATTGTTTAACAATTACGTTTAGCACAATAAATCGAACATAACGACACAGGTTGTGTTTTATCTGTCACTTGCTTTATCTGCGGTCATACTTGCCTACCAAGTCAGTATTGCCCCAATTTTTAGTTCACAAGTTGTTTTAAATTTTAGTCCATGAATACCGATGGCTTTCAATTGAAGTCTATTAATAATATAAGTAGCCCATTTTATGCCTTTTACTGATGAAGAAGTCGAAACCCTTAACGCACAAGAAAACGCCTATCCGCCTGAATTTTTTCAAGCGTTTGCGCAAGACATCACGGTTTATGAAGACGATGACATCTGGGTAGTTGACAAGCCAGCAGGGTTGTTAAGTGTCGATGGTAAAACGTTAAAAGTGAGTCTGCTTGCTCGTCTTGAGCGTGCCAATCCAGCGGTTAAGTTGATTCATCGCCTTGATATGGATACCTCAGGGCTGCTCATTTTTGCCAAAAATGCAGCGGCACAAACCCATATCAGTAAACAGTTTATCGAGCGGTTACCACAAAAAAAGTATCAAGCGCGGGTCTTTGGTCAGTGGGGGAGTGTGGGGGCTACTGGCGAGATATCAGTGCCAGTACGCTATGAGCCTAGCACAAAACCGCGCCATATCGTCGATCATGACTGGTCAAAGCATGCGTTAACTTTGTACGAAGTTGTGGCTCATGAGGAGTGCGGTGGTCAGCCCGTCACTCGGGTCATGTTAAAGCCTGTGACGGGACGTAGCCATCAGCTACGCGTCCACATGGTACATGTCGGTCATGTGATGATTGGTGACCCTATTTATGCTGAAGGCGCGGCGTTAGACATTGCCCCAAGGCTCAATCTACATGCCCAGCAATTGCGCCTCAAGCATCCCACGCTTGGCGCATGGATGGACTGGGAAAGCCCGAGTCCTTTTTAGCGCGGTCGTTTTTTAGATTCGTCTGTGTTGGGGTAGCTTGTGTGAGAGGCGAGGACACACACGTTATGGTATGTTAATCGTTTATTGTGACTAAGCTTATGGTGTAAAAAAATCATGCAACTACAGGGATGAGATTATGCTTGATATGACTGCGGCCAAACAGGCTGTTAAAAATCGCTTCAAATCTAAAAAGTCTTTATCACATCCGCCAGTCGATTATGAGGTGCTTATTATCGGCGCTGGTATTGCAGGCATTGGTATGGCCTGCCGTTTACAACAACAAAAGCACAAAGGACGGTTTGGTCAGAAAAAACCGAAGCAGCATCAGCATAACAGCACTCAACGATTTGTGATATTAGAAAAACGAGCAGATTTGGGAGGGACGTGGGATTTATTTACTTATCCGGGGATTCGCTCTGACTCTGACGCGTTGACTTTTGGCTATAGCTTTCGCCCGTGGTTAGATCATCGGATGTTGGCAAAAGGCGCTGATATTAAGCGTTATGTTGCTGATACGGCGCGCGAGTTTGCTGTTACTGAGCACATTCGTTATCAGCATGAAGTGCAGCAGCTGTCTTGGTCAAGTAGTCATCAGCAATGGACAGCGATGGTTAAAAATCATCGTAGTGGTGAAGTGTTTACGCTAACCGCCAAATTCGTGGTGGGTGCAACTGGCTATTATGATTATGAGCAAGGGTATCGACCGTATTTTGATCAAGAAGCGGTGTTTCAAGGTCGTATTGTCCATCCGCAACATTGGCAAAACCTCAACTATCAAGACAAAAAAGTTGTGATCATCGGTAGCGGTGCCACCGCGATGACGCTATTGCCAGCTTTGGTGGATGAGGCAGGGGAACAATGTGCACGCCATGTCACCCTGTTGCAACGCTCGCCCACGTATGTGGCCAGTGTCGCCGGTGATGATTATGCGCTCGACTGGCTGTCTGGTAAGTTTTCCCCTTTATCAAAGGAGCAAGCTTATACGGTATTGCGCGCACGTAATGTGCTGATGCAACAAGGTATTTATCGCGCCGCCATCTTTGCGCCGAAGGTGATGAAAGCGTTGTTAAAACAGGGTGTTAAAAAAGAGCTAAAGGGCAGTAATGTGGATGTGGCGCATTTTGTGCCCGATTATAATCCTTGGGATGAAAGGCTTTGTGCGGTGCCAGACAGTGATCTATTCAAAGCCTTACATGGCCCACGTGCCCAAATGGTGACTGATGAGATTGACCAGTTTACGAAGACAGGTATCATGCTCAAATCTGGCAAACATCTGGATGCCGATATCATTGTGACAGCCACTGGGCTGCAATTACAAATGCTCGGCGGTGCTACCGTCTATATCGATGGTCAGGCGGTGGACATTGGCACTCGCATGACCTACAAGGCCGTCATGATTGAAGGTGTACCAAATATGGTAGCGCTATTTGGCTATACCAACGCCTCATGGACGCTAAAAATTGACTTGGCGTGTCAGTATGTCGTGCGCTTGCTGGGCTACATGCATCAGCATCGGTATCAAGTAGCACTGCCGCAAGCAAAAACTGACCGTGCCCAAGCGCACATTCAACCGGATACGGTCATGGGTGCTCTATCAGCAGGGTATGTTCAGCGCGCAAAAGACACGCTGCCCAAGCAAGGCGATCGCTATCCCTGGTACGTGACCAACAATTATCTAAGCGACCGCGTGATGCTTAAATACCGCAAAATAAAAGACGACTGGCTACATTTTAGTCGCTAGTGCTTAGGTCATGAGTTGTTATGACTGACTGTCAATAAAGTCGGCTACTTGCTTGCTTAGTATTTGCCATAAAGTTTCTTGGGCGCTTTTACTGCCCCAAGCGTTATGCGGGCTGAATATAACGCGCGGATGATCGGCAAGGGTTAATAAAGGATCGTCATTCGTGATCGGTTCTTGTTCGAACACATCGCTGGCATAGCCGATGATTTGTTCATTATTGATCGCATCCGTTAAAGCCTGACTGTCGACGATGCCGCCACGCGCCACATTCACAATGAGGGGGTGTTTGGTCATTTTTGCCAACGTGTCTTCGTTAATAAGGTGCTGGGTTTGTTCGTTTAATGGGCAGTGCAGACTGATAACATCAGCACGAGCAAGGACTTCTTCAAACGCGGTATAGTCATCACTGCGCGGCTCGCACCCTTGATGCTCGGCCCATAGTACGGTCATACCAAAGGCACGGGCGATTTCAGTGACGCGCTTACCAATGGTGCCGACGCCAATAACCCCCAGTGTCTTGCCTTCCAGATCGATCAGCGGGATATCGAGTAGACAAAAATTACCGTTTGCCAGCCACGTGCCATCAGCGACTTTTTGATGATAATGAATACCCGCGCGCATAGCGGTCAACATCAGCATAAAAGTATGCTCTGGCACACTTTTGACCGCGTAACCTGCGACATTATAAAGTGCAACGTTGTGTTTATCGCAAGCATCTTGATCGACGTTATTCATACCCGTAGCCGTCAATTGAATCAGCTTGAGTTTGGGCAAGTTTGCGATGATGTCTGCGCCAATTTGAACTTTATTGGTAATGATGATGTCGGCATCTTTACAACGCTCAATGATGACATTGTTATCTGCAGGCGTGTCGTTATAAGTGATGTAGTCACTCACGCCAGCGGGCGCGGGTAAATCGATGCCTTCAGAGAAAGTGCCTTTGTCTAAAAAAACGGCTTGCATGATTGTTCCTTATTTATTCTTTTCATAGCGATAGTGGAGAGCGGTGGTCAGCTTAATGTAGCACGTTGGGATTTTTAGTCAAAAATGAATCGGCCAAATACCTTATAATCTTAATAGGTATCGCAATGTGCCTCTTGAAAATTCAACTTAACGCACTCATCTAGCCGCTAACGTTATATAATGGTACGGCTGAACGGCTTGATTTATATTACGACATCGCGCTCCCGTCTGTTGACGCTTAGCTGCGTGAGTAACCTGAGCCGTTATCAATAGCCACCGTTGCTATCTATTTTCTTATCATCTGAGTACAAAAGACATCGCCCTATGACTATCTCTATCGCTTCATTGCACAGCACCGAATTCGCCGTTGGTCAACGTTATTTATCTGATACGGAGTCCGAGCTGGGCTTAGGTGTGGTCATCGATGTAGACGACCGATGTGTGCATATTTTATTTCCTCAAAGTGAAGAGACGCGCGTCTATGCGAAAAACTCTGCGCCATTATCACGCGTGGTGTTCAAAGTCGGCGATAGCATCTATGATCAAGACGGCAAAAGTTATACCGTCAATGCCGTTGATGAAGTCATGGGCGTGCTCAAGTATGGCGTCGATGAGCACGAGCGCGGCATCATGGAGACTCGTCTTGCTGCCAATATTACGCTAGCAAAACCGCTTGAACGTCTGCTGGCTGGTCGTATTGAACGTGGCGATTGGTATGAGCTGCGTCAAGACATATTGCGTATGCAGTCAGCGCTGGCAGGACATCCACTTAAAGGGTTGATGGGTGCTCGTGTTGATATCATTGAGCATCAGCTGTATATCGCGCATGAAGTTGGCAAACGTATCGCGCCGCGTGTTTTGCTCGCTGATGAAGTGGGCTTGGGTAAGACCATTGAAGCAGGTTTGATTATTCATCAGCAACTCCTGACTGGTAAGGCTGAGCGTGTGCTCATTCTTGTGCCAGACAGCTTGCAATATCAGTGGATGATTGAGCTGCGTCGTCGCTTTAATCTAAACTTTGCGTTGTTTGATTTGGTGCGTACTGCTGCGATTAAAGAGCACGATCCTGAGCAAAACGTCTTTGCCACTGAGCAATGCATTATCGCTGGTATGGATCTGCTGCTCGACCATCCTGACTTATATGACCAAGCGATGGATGCAGGATTTGATCTGTTGGTGGTCGATGAGGCGCATCATCTGCATTGGGATGAAGCGCAAGGCGGCAATGATAAATATGACTTGATTGCCGACTTTGCCGAAGAAACCCCTGGGGTAATGCTGTTAACAGCGACCCCTGAGCAGCTTGGTGCGCAAAGTCACTTTGCTCGCTTGCGCCTATTAGATCCAGATCGTTTTGATGATCTAGATGAGTTTATCGATGGTCAAGAAGCCTTCGCTGAGACGGCCGCTGTTGCTGGCGTATTGATAGAAGATAAACCGTTAAGCGAGGGACAAATCGCCGCGTTAAGTAGCTTACTAGATATTAGCGTGGATGAGCTTGCGGCAATCAATGAAGATGAAAAATTGCGAACCTATGCGCTCAATGAGCTGCTAGATCGCCATGGCACGGGCCGTATTTTGTTCCGTAACACGCGTGAGAGCGTCAAAGGGTTCTATGGTCGTAGCAGTCAGCCGTATCCGCTGCCATTACCTGAAGCATGGAAAGACAGCTATCAGACCAATGGTAAATTGCGCGAGCAGTTATGGGGAGAAGAGAACCAACCGGATGGTGGCTGGCTAGAAGATGACCCACGTGTGTCTTGGTTGATTGAGATATTGCGAGGCGAGCTGAAACAGCAAAAGGTGTTGCTGATTGCGCGTAGTGGTGCGACGGTTGAGAGTCTAGAGGCGGTATTGCGTCTGCATGCTGGCATTAAGACGGCTATTTTTACCGAACAGATGACGTTACTTGAGCGTGACCAAGCAGCGGCGTTTTTCGCCGATAGCGAAGGCGCACAGATATTATTGTGCTCGGAGATTGGCTCGGAAGGGCGTAATTTCCAGTTTGCCAGCCAACTAATACTATGGGATTTGCCCGCTAACCCTGATACATTAGAGCAGCGTATTGGCCGCTTAGATCGTATTGGCCAAACGCAGCAAATCATGTTGCACATCCCATATGTCCAAGGGACGGCGCAAGAGCGTCTTTATCAGTGGTATAACGATGCGCTAAATATGTTTAATCAGATTTCTCCAACCGCGCAAAGTGTGCAAGAGCAGTATATTCAAGAGCTAAAGCCAATACTTGAAGGTGCCGACACTGCTGTTAACCGTACTAGCTTACAAGACGTCATCGCAGAAGCGCTACAAACGCGATTGGGACTAGAGGCGCAACTACAAGCGGGCCGTGATCGCCTGCTGGAGTACAACTCGTGTCGTCCGCGTGTGGCGGGGCGTATTGCTGATGCCATGCGTGATTTTGATAGCCACAATTTATTACCGCAGTTTATTGAGCGCTTTTTTGCCTCCGCCAATATTGACCATAACATTCAACGTGATGGCTCGTGGGTCATCGCACCGATTGACAGCACCGAGATCAGTGATTATATCGATGGCTTACCGCTGGGCGATGAAGATGGCATGACGCTCACCTTTGAGCGTGAGCAAGCGCTACAACGTGAAGACATCGACTTTATCACGCACGAGCATCCACTGATGCGTGCCATTTATGAGCTGGCGAGTACCAGCACCTTTGGTAATACGACGGTTGCGATGTTAAAAAGCGCGGCTGTACCACAAGGCATGGTACTACTTGAAGTGAATTTTCGCGTAGAAGCGATTGCACCAAAAGTACTCAACTTGCCAGCGACCTTAACTACGCAAAATATCCGTGTCTTTATCAGTGAGCAGGGCAGTGATTTATCTGCACGCATTAGCGCCGATATGATTATGCCGCACATTGAACGTTTGGATAAAAACCGTGCGCGCCAAGTGATTAAAGTACGTGGTGATGTGATTGAGCAGCGTTATTATGAAGCCGAAGACATCGCCCGTGAGCAGTTAACGCAGATTGGTGAGCAAGCAAGCGCGCGCTTTAGCCAACAGTGGTCACGTGAAATCAAACGCCTCAAACATCTGCAAACCATCAATCCTAACGTACGCCCCGAAGAGATTGAACGCTTAGAGCAGTTAAAAGCTCAGGGCGAGCAAGCCCTTGGTAACTTATCTTTGGTTCCAGACTCTATTCGCGTTCTCGTAGCAGTGAAGCCCTAACGGTAAGACAGTCATAAAAAACGAGGTGTGCTAAACATCTCGTTTTTTTATGTTCGACAATGCTTTTATCGCTTTATTGGCTGGGTGGATGAAACAGCAACTCGTAAGTCGGCTGTTACTATCTAGTCAAAGCCTTCAATATTGGGTAAGATGTTTATCTTGCCGATTGATAGTAGATGCTGAGTGATAGCGCTGCTATGACTGTATTTTTTTCTAAAACCTCTCTTGTGTACTTTCAGCAAGTGATTTCACATTATTTTAAATTCAAACGCAAAGGATCTGTTGCTATATCGAATTGATATGGTTGGGTATTAGGCGTTTTTGATAAAAATAAGGAAACATGTTGTCATGTCCGACTATTCGCAATTGATTGATGAGCTGCTTAACACTGTGGCACTTATTGAAGTGACCCCCGATGTCTTTGAGGGTAAGAGCCATGACTATGTTGGCAGTCGTATTTTTGGGGGGCAAGTGCTCGCTCAAGCGATCATGGCTGCGGCTCATACGCTAGATAAAGACAAACCCTGCCATTCATTGCATGGCTATTTTTTGCGTGGTGGCGACATCAATCAGCCCGTTATTTATCAAGTGCGCCGTTTGCGTGACGGTCGTAGTCTGTCTGCACGGGAAGTGACGGCCATTCAATATAAAGAAATGCGCGGCAAGCCGCCGGTTGAGCAAGTCATATTTTCGATGATCGCGTCGTTTTCTCCGATGGAAGAGGGCCTCGAGTATCAAGAAGATATGCCTGTTTATCCGCCACCTGAAGATTTACTGGCAGAGCAGGATCTAAAAGAAGAGTACGTGGGTAAGGTACCAGATGCGCTTAAAGCTCGCTTTATGCGTCGTCGTCACGTAGAGATTAAGCCTGTTAAACCGCGTGACCCGATTCATCCTGAGCCGATGAAACCTAAACAAGCCAACTGGTTACGTATCCGCGAGCTTGGCAATCAGCCCGTGGCCATACAGCAAGCACTGCTCGCATTTTCGTCCGATTTTTATCTGGTGGGAACGGGGCTAATGTCACATGGCGTCAGCTTTATGACTAGCGGCTTGCAAGCGGCCAGTATCGACCATTCGATGCACTTCCATCGTGATTTTGACCTAAACGGATGGATGTTGTACGACATGTGGAGTGATACGACCTCTAACGCTAAAGGGTTGAATCACGGGCAGTTTTGGCAGGATGGCAAGCTGGTGGCCACCGTACAACAAGAAGGTTTGATGCGTTTGCGTGTGCCAAAGTCTTAAAGTTCCATCTTAAAATTTAGGCTTATATTTTAGAACGCTCAATCATAAAAAAGCGCTATTTTTAAAAATAGCGCTTAGAGTGTAGAGTCAAAGTTAAAGTCTTACTATCGATTTTGAGTTTAACGTTCGATCAGTTTTTCCATGGCGCGAGGCAGACCCAAACTGTCTTGCGCTTTTTGTTCTGTTAACCATTGAAAGGTTATCTCAGCTGCTGCCAATTTCTCACTCAGTTCATTCATTTGCGCTGCATCAACCGTTAGTTTTCGCGGGGTCAAATACCAGTGAAAATGTGTGAGCGAGTGCTTGATAGGTGCGTCGTCTAATACAGTATGACTCACCGATTCTGCGACCAATTTATTTTCTGTCAGCCATTCATTGATGATTTGCTCAGCCGTGGTAAATTCTGTCTCGTAGACTTTTTCATTACTACGGACGTCTAACTGCCTATTCTTGCTAGCATTTTTCGTGTTACCCGTCACTTTACCCGCAATTTTTTCTACAAACTGTAAGGGTAAACTCCACAGTCCGCCCCAAATGCCATTGTCAGGGCGCTGTAGCCAGAGCATGTCGTGATCTAAGCTTTCAATCAGTAACGCATTGCTGAGTTTACTAGGTTTGGGCTGCTTTTTTGCTTTGACGGGATAGTCGGTTTCGCGCCCCTCGGCATGTGCCAAGCAGTCGTCTTTTAGTGGACATAATAAACATGCAGGCTTGCTACGCGTACATAAAGTCGCGCCCATATCCATCATCGCTTGTGCAAATAATCCTGAGTCATCGACAGGCGTTAAACGCTCTGCTAATGCCCACAGTTCCTTGGTCGTGGCAGACTTGGTAATGTCACCATCAATCGCCGCCCAGCGCGTTAAGACACGTTTGACATTACCGTCACAGATAACGCCATAGCGGTGCAGCCCCATTGCCATGATTGCGCCAGCAGTGGATGGGCCAACGCCAGAAATGGCCTCCCAACCAGACAAAGTCTGCGGAAAATCTCTCGTCTCGTCGATGATCTCGACCAGCTGCTTCGCCCCTTTATGCAAGTTACGCGCACGCGCATAGTAACCAAGCCCTGCCCAGTGCTCAGCGACCAGATCCCAGTCGGCAGCGGCTAAATCTTGCACGGTCGGAAACGTGTCCATAAAACGCGCAAAGTAGGGTAGCACTGTGGTGACTTGTGTTTGCTGGAGCATGACTTCTGATAGCCAAACGACATACGGGTTGGGCGTGTCGGTCTGGTGCTGTTGCCACGGCAAATCATGGCGTCCATTTTCGGCAAACCAATCGAGTAGGCGCGGGGCGAAGGAGTTAAGGGAAGGAGTTGTGTGGTTAAAAGTTATGTCAGAAGATTCAGAATTAGCAGTTGGCTGGGTCATAGGCTCTATTATTTGTTTTTTTAAAGGTAACCAATTATACCTGATATACGTATTTGCTACGACCCAACCTTAGCACAATGCCATTAAATAATATAATAAAAATAACTACTTAACGATGTCGATAGGAAAATACTCTTTATTATGTAACCAGATAGCTATCAACGTAGTTTATTGAGCTTAAAGCAAAACTCGGTTTTACTAGTACCCCATTTACCGTCAATAATAAGTGGTGACACATCAATATTTGATTCTAATAACTTAATGATTTTTTCAGCGATAGGCTTACGCGTGAACTCATCTCTACTACCAAAAGTTAACTCTCTCATTACGCTGTAATCTGTCATTAAGCACTCTTTATATTTTTGATATAAGATACTTATGTTATACAGATAATACAGACATAAAAAAAGCCCATCAGGGCTTTTATATAGGCAATATCTTTTGAGTAATAAGCCTTGAGTTATAGTTACTTCCGATTCTGCCGAGTCCGTTTTTTACGTAGACGCTTTTCTTCCTCGCGGGCTTTCTTCCTCTCTTCTGCGGCAAGGCGCTGCTCAGCGACGACGATTTCTTCCGCCTCAATCATAGCGGGTGTCTCAAGCGTAATACGACCAATTTTCGCGCTACGCAGCTCATTGATCAGAATCTCAGACATCCGGTACGTATCGACTTGATTGCCCGCGCGCACGCAGCCGCGATTGCGACCTGCCACTTCAAAAAACTCCCAATCGGTCTTGGGTAACTCGTCAATTTTATAGCGAGTTTTTAGCAGCTCAGGATAGGCTTGCATTAGGTATTCAGCGGTATAGCTGGCAACATCAGCAAAGTCAAACGCGGTGTCACGGATACCGCCCGTTGCTGCGAGGCGATAGCCAGAGTTTTCGTTTTCAACCTTTGGCCATAGCATACCGGGCGTGTCATAGAGCATAATGTCATCGTCAAGTTTGATCAGCTGCTGCGACTTAGTCACTGCTGGCTCATCCCCTGTTTTTGCGACGGCGCGCCCAGCCAAGGTGTTGATTAAGGTTGATTTGCCAACGTTTGGAATCCCCATGATCATGGCTTTGATTTGGCGACCTGTGCCGACTTTATTCGGTACAAGTTGTTTACAGATTGCGATGATACGTTTTACGTCATTGGCTTTATCGGTATCGCACGCAATCGCTTTGACACCACTTTGCTGCTCAAGATGCTCCATCCATGCTTGGGTCAAGTCAGGATCAGCAAGATCGGCTTTGTTTAAGATTTTAATCACTGGTTTTTCGCCGCGTAATGCCGCGACCATCGGGTTTTCACTACTATGAGGAATGCGCGCGTCAATCACTTCGATGACCACGTCCATTTGCGGCATGATTTCTTTGATTTCGTTGCGGGCTTTGTTCATGTGCCCGGGGAACCACTGAATACTTGCTCTCTTATCCATCTGCTTTTATAACCTTGTTATTCATAGAGTTTAGCGCTAAAGACAGATCATGCTCGATTTAGCTGTGTCTTTAGTCATGGTGTTCAGTTTACTACAGAACCAGCATGCTCACGGTACAATTTCACCCAACCATAGCGCAAGGTGACTCTTATGACTGATCAGCTGGCTCCTTATGGGCGGTTGGACAGGTATTAAATAGCCAATCATAGCGCTTGTTATCAAGTGATCCTGTGCCATACATCTTAAGACAGCTGTTTATTTATTGGCTTATTTTGTCAGCGATCATTGAGGCAAAAAATCATCGATAAAATCGCTACCCAAAAGAAAAGGGCAGCTTCATATTTAAGCTGCCCTTGTACCGCGTTTACACTAGAGCTTTAGACAAAGATGTCTTAGCGATCTTTTTTATTACTGCTTAAATGCTTATGCCAAGTTGGTCTTCATAAACTCCAGCATATTCTCCCAGCTTTGGTTGGCAGCCGCTTCATTGTAACCCAGATCCACCTCATTTTTGGCGGCGCGCTCATCAGCATGGGGGTTGGTAAAGCCGTGTTTTGCATTGTCATAAACATCAATCGTGTAGTCCACATCAGCAGCATCCAGCTCTTTTTTGAGGCCTTCAATCGCATCCATCGATACCATTGAGTCGTCGCGACCATGAGCCACCAATACTTTTGCTTTAAAGTTTTTGTCCGCTGGCTGTTTGGCTGATGGGTTACCATGGAAAGTTGCGACTGCTTTTAAAGGCATACCTTCGCGTGCCATGTCGAGTACGACTTTACCGCCAAAGCAATAGCCGATTGCGCCTAGGTTGTCGCCGTCGACCGCTAATTGATCACTAAAATCATTGAGAATTAAACGGCAACGTGCCATTAGCGCATCTTGATCGGCAAGTACTTGCTCCATCCACATGTTTGCCATCGCCGCATCGGTGGTCAGCTTGCCTTCACCGTAAACATCCATAGCAACGGCGGCATAGCCTGCTTCTGCTAAGCGTTCCACGACTGATTTTGGATGATCAACCACCCCCCACCATTCTGGAGCGACTAAAATACCTGGCGCTGGCTTTTCATCTGACGCACTTTCTGGCAGCGCCACATAGCTGATCAGCTCGATGTCATTATCAGTGGTACTGATTAATTCGAAAGTCTTAATTGACATATTATTGTCCTTTTTTATGTTATGAGTTTTATTTGTCTGTATGTAGGGCTTGTCGTTTTTCTTACTTTTACTACCTTAACGCCCATGTTAAGCAAAAACAGCTATAATACTGTAACGCTCTTTATCAAAATGCTACTGCCACTTTATGACTATCAATTTGTTTAATAAACATGCTGTTAACTCGGATGTCGATTCAGGCTCTGACTTAGACCATCACTCAACTGTTAAGTCGGGGCATTCTGCGACTTTGTTTCCTGAATCCGCCGTGGCTGAGCCATTACGCCCACAGTTCTGGACACGCTTTGCATTGGCAGAGCTAAATCATAGTGAATGGGAAGCGCTGTGCGATGGCTGCGGTAGTTGCTGCTTAATCAAATACATCGACAATGATGACGATGAAGAGTTGGTCGAATATACCGATGTGACCTGTCAGCTGATGGATTGTGCGACTGGCTACTGTCAGCATTACGCGACGCGTCAAGAGCACGTACCGGACTGTATACAGTTGACCATGGAGAATTTGCCAAACATGATGTGGCTACCCTCGCACTGTGCCTATAAGCGTTTGTATGAAGGCCAAAACCTACCGAGTTGGCATCTACTGTTGACTGGCGATGTGGTGGCCACCCAGCAGCAAATGCGCGCTGCTAATATTGGGGTGGCTGGACGCTGTGTCTCTGAGATAGGCATGTCTGATGAAGAGATGGAGGAGCGTGTGGTCAATTGGGTAAAACCTTAGCTCGCTTAACGCTCACTTTTTTCAGTCTGTTAGTTAGCAGCTTGAGCCGCAGATTTGGCCTCGGCCTCGGCGAGTGCTTGCGAGTCAGCAAGCGGCGGAATAGGAATGTCTCGACGAATCTGCTGAGAAAAATCGCGACTATGAGTACCAGATTCTGTACTGAGTTGATGGTTAAAACCACGCACTTTTGGATTGATATGAGTACGCTCATACCACGTATCCATCGACCACCGCTGACCGTCCTTATTTGGATTGGCGTCAAGCATACCCACATCATATAGATAGTTTGGCAGCCAGCCCGACACCCAAATGCGATAATCCCATGGCAAACGCTCGCCACTGACGATACGCGCCATGTAAAAGATGATATTGGTACAGTTACTGAGCAGCGTATTGTACCAAGCAGGCTTGGCGTTTAGTTCATCAGCAGCCGTCAAATAAGAGTCAAACAGGGCTCTAACCTCGTGCTGCTGCAGATGACTAATGGGGAACAGATAAACCTGCTCACCGCGTGCGTTACTGCGAGTGTAGATAATATCTCGCTCTTCTGCCGCGATGAGGCTAAGCTCATAACGCCGAAAGAATCCAGCGAGTGCGGAGAAAGACTCGTGCTCTTCTTTACGAATCTCAAACGAGAAGGCAAGAGGCCTATCGTTTTCAAAGCGAAAACTGACCAAGGTATGAGCAATCAGTGGTCCCATCCAATACGAGTTGGTCACATCGACACCCGATAATTTGGACAAATCAACCGTGCGCGTCTCCCAGCGTTCGGTCGCGTCCTTGTCGGTATGCCAATCAAAATTACGGACATGGGTCAGCGTAATCAAATCAGGATTGGTCGCATCACGCTCGTAGGAAACCTGCCGGTCGACCTCAGCCATCCAGTCGCGCTCTTGCTTGGGCTCGATAGAAAAAAACCAGCCAAGTCCAGCGACCCAAACCGCCGCATATAAGCCGGTCAGCCATCTAAACCGAGTACTTTTTTTGTTAGAGGTGCGGCTGTTAGAAGGGTTGGCGGGACTAGCCTGTGAAACAGTGTCATTAACCGTTTTATGTTTGAAGGGTTTTTTTTCGAAAAGCTGAGGCAAATAGTGAACCGCAAACATTGCCGACAACAACCCTACAATCGTTATTACTGCCAGCCAAGTGATGGGGCTGGATAAGCCAAAGTGATACCACAGTGCCATCACTAACCAGATAGCAGACAATAGTAGTACCAGTGCAATGAAAAATTGCACAATATAACGTCGCCACTGCCGTTGCTGTCGTGGGTGGCTGCTATACGTTTCTTGTCTTTCTACGTCATCACTGCTTAAGCCGTTATCTGAACGATGGCCATTTGAGTGAGACGAAAGCAGACGAGAAAAAAAAGAACGTAGTGACATAGACATAGTTTTGATAAATGAAGGCTTTGACCAAAGCAAAGTTTACAACACACTGACAGTACAATTTGAGTGAATTTGTCGTTGAATGTCGATGATCCTTACGATAAAGTGAAGCTAAATTACACTGGTCTATTTGTTAAATAATCATAAAAGCGCTGTTTTATTTGCTACTTTTATCCCCATCTACGTTGTATCTGCTGTTTACTTGTTATTTTAATTGCCACTAACTAAAGAGGTTAAATCACACAACCATGTCTGACGACACTCCCAGCCCGAGTAGTTGGTCGATGCGCGGCTTAAAACGCTGGCTATCGACCGCCCCCGAAACCCGTGATGAACTGATTCGTTTGGTACAAGACTCGCGCCAGTTCTTAGAGCCTGATACGGTTGATATGTTAGAAGGCGTGCTGGATCTGCCTGCGACGCAAGTTCGCGAAATCATGACGCCGCGACCGCAAGTGGTTGGCTTGCACGAAAGTACAAGCATCGCCGAAGTGATGGACATCATTCTTGAGACCACCCACTCGCGCTATCCTGTCTTTGACAGCCAAGATGATGACGCCGTCATTGGTATCTTGTTGGCAAAAGACTTGATTCCTATCCTCGTCCATATGGTGCGCAATCAAGAAGAAAAAATTGATAGTACACGTCTAAGAGATTTGGTACGTCAGCCGCTGTACATCAGTGAAACTGCTCGTTCTGATACGTTGCTACGCTCATTGCAGCGCACGCAAGTACATATGGCAATCGTCGTCGATGAGTTTGGTAACTTTGGCGGTGTGGTCACGATGGAGGACTTGTTAGAGGAAATCGTCGGTGACATCGTCGATGAGCATGATGACTTTGATGAAGACAGTGATATCAACAATATCATTGCCGATCCTGAAAAGCCAAATACCTGGCGGGTGCAAGCCTCTACGGTGATTGAGGACTGCAATGATGAGCTTGGTAGCCACTTTGATGATACCGATGTGGATACAATGGGTGGTCTGGTCATGCAGGCGCTGGGCTATGTGGGTGATCTTGAAGGGGAGAGCGTGTTGATAGATGATTGGAAAATCACCATCACTGATGTAGAAGGGCGCTTTATCCAAAACTTAGAGCTGACCAAAACGAATGCTGAGTCGCAAATCCTGATAGGCAGTCATTAGTTCGTCGATATGGACTTCACAACGGATTGATACGTTTAAAGAACACGATTGCGGTCGTGTTTTTTTGTGTTTGTAATTGGGCTTTTGCTACGCAATTTTACCCAAGGGTAAGGTTAGGCTGGTATCATGGTCGGGTTTGATTTTTAGATACTGTATAAAACATGATACGGTCAGTTTTGGCTTGGGTTTTGCCTAAAGGCTAGAGCTTTACAATTTTGGGAAATATGGTTTTGGATACCTGCTATGCGTCTGTCTACTGTTGATTTACAAAAACGTCTAAATCCCGTTAAGCCCAAGGGCTTGCCTATGATGCTGACGATATTAATTGCTTGGCTGGCAGGGGCGATGTTTATATTGGCACTCGCGCCTTATGGGATTTGGCCACTTGCGCTGGTATCGCCTGCTATTTTATATGCATTATTGCTGCCTGAGATGAGTGGCAAGCGTGCCTTTTTTATCGGTCAATCTTATGGCACAGGGCTATGGTGTGTTGGTGCGTTTTGGCTATATACCTCTATTCACGTTTATGGTGACACGCCCGTGTGGCTTGCGCTGATCATGATCGCGCTCATGGGGCTGGGAATGGGGCTTTTCCACGGCTTTTTGGCGTTGATTTTTAATCGTATGGTCGGCAAGCAGCCGTTGTCTTTTGCCGCCTTGTGGATACTACAAGAATGGATGAAAACGTGGCTATTCACGGGTTTTCCATGGTTGTTCGTCGGGTACGCCTTTACGGAGCAGTATTGGTTGTCCTCACTTGCCCCTGTGGCTGGTGTCTTTGCCGTCTCTTTCGTTGCTGTATTAGTGGCAGCCAGTGTGGTCGAGCTGCCACGTCGCCGCGGTGGTTACCTGATTCCATCGCTGGGTTTGTTGGTCATTAGTAGTGCGTTATGGCTGGTTAATCCGCAATGGACGAAACCTAAAGGCACCCCAGATCTGTCCGTGTCTCTCATCCAAGGTAACATTCCGCAAGATTTAAAATGGCTGACTGAGTATCAAATAGAAACGCTGAAGATCTACGCCACCTTAACCAGTACCGAATGGGGGCGCGATATTATCCTGTGGCCTGAGTCATCGATTCCGATGTTTCAGACGGAAGCGGTTGGTTTTATCAGTGAAATGGTCAAAATGGCCAAAGAAACTGACACCACCTGGGTGACAGGTATCCCTTATAAAGATGAAGCGGCGTTTGATGCCAGTACCGATAAATACCCGCCGTTTTATAACAGTGTGGTTGCCTTGGGCGCACAAGCAGAAGGACTGTATAAAAAGCAACGTTTAGTACCGTTCGGGGAGTATATACCGTTTGAAGGTTTGCTAGATATTTTGCCAAACTTGGCCGGTAGCCAAGATATTATGAGCTATAGTCGAGGAGGTGACGGGCAGTCGCCGCTGCGTGTACGAGGTCATAATTTAGGGGCGGCTGTGTGTTATGAAGTCGCTTATCCAGACACCACGCGTAAAAATGCCATCGATACGGATTTTTTATTGACCATCTCAAATGATGCTTGGTTTGGCACGTCAGCCGGTCCATTACAGCACTTACAGATGGTACAAATGCGCGCGCTTGAAAATGGTCGCTGGTTTATGCGCGCGACCAATACGGGTGTGACGGCCATTATTGACCATAAAGGCCGTATCGTTGAGCGGGCGCCGCAGTTTGAGCGTACTGTATTACGCGGGGATGTACAGGCGCGGGTTGGTAACACCCCTTTTATGCGTTTTGGTAATTATCCTATGTTGTTTATCATGGCGCTGCTACTCATTTTGAGCTATTTTGGCAAACGGGCGGCGAAACCAGCACGTGTGAGCCCGCAGACAAAATAAGTAAGCAGCTTTTATCATAGAAATTTTTATCTCAGCAACTTTTGTCATAAAGAACGATGGCAAAAATTGTCGATAATAAATCCTTTAAATACTTAAGGGTTTTAACAAATCGGTATAAATTGCGATATAATAGATCAATATTTCAAATATTTTGTGCAAGGTGGATAAGGTATGTCAGAAGGTATCGTCAATAACAATCCAAAAAAAGAGCTGTTATATTCTCTAGGTGGCATTGCCTTGTTTTTAGGTATTGTCTTACTTATTGGTGTTTCTGGGTTTTTGCGTCCAGCAGGCGAACACATTACGGCCGAGCCTACCGAAGCATCGGCTGCAGCTGATGAAGCAGAAGCGATTGCTGCTGAAGATGCCGCGCCAGCTGAGACCGCGACAGTGGCTGCAGAAGCAGATACTGACGCCGCCGCTCCCGATACGGCTGCAGATGCAACCGTGACACCAACGATCGCGGCAGACAGTGCGGTGGTTGCCGCAGAAGCTGGTACGGCCACGGCCTCTGGCACCGTAAGCCAAGCTGCCGTTGCAGATGCGGATTTAACCGCTGAGCAAGCCGATGGGGATTTAGATGCAGGCGACGTAGCCACTGCGCAATAAATTTACCAGATTATTGTTTCGTTATATAAGTGTAGAAAAGCTCAGGATGTCAGTGGCAGCGCAAGACACACTGATGCTCAAGGCTTGAGGGTAGCAGCACTACCGTTATGTTAGTGTGATCGTCCCTACTAAAAAATAAAAGCTCGCTCTCACATGAGAGCGAGCTTTTTTGTGGGTATTTGTATAATTATTAGCCAACTTTTTCTTTACTTGATTATAACCAAGTGAAACAATAATGCGCCTATATGACCGCTTAACGAAATAATTAGAGGTTTGGTCATTACTACAGTGGTCTTTAAAGGAATAAAGTTATGAGTACAGAAACAAAATCAGGGGCTAGTGCTGCTGAACTAGAAGCACTAGATAATGGTTTTATGGGACATCCCAAGCCATTACGCTCGCTATTTTTTACCGAGATGTGGGAGCGATTTTCCTATTATAGTATTCGTCCGCTATTGGTACTCTTTATGGTAGCGACAGTTGGCAGCGGTGGTTTTGGCTTTGATGAAGTCACCGCTTCAGCTATTTATGGTATTTTCGCTGGTTCATTATATTTGGCAGCCGTGCCGGGCGGTTGGTTGGCAGATAACTGGCTCGGTCAAGAGCGCGCATTGTGGTGGGGGAGTATTGTCATCGCCCTTGGTCACTTGTGTATTGCACTCTCGGCCATGTTTGGTATGACGCTGTTTTTCGTCGGTTTGATATGTATTGTTTTAGGCTCAGGTTTATTTAAAACCTGTATCTCGGTGATGGTCGGCGCCCTTTATACTAAAGGGGACGTACGCCGTGATGGTGGCTTTACCTTGTTTTATATGGGTATTAATATTGGGGCGCTATTGGCCGCGCTTATCGTCGGGGTGTTTAAAGAACAAGGCATGTGGCACGTAGGTTTTGGTGTTGGTGGTCTTGGTATGCTGGTATCCTTATTGGTCTATCGTTTTGCTGCACAAAAGAACTTAACGCGCTATGCGCGAGCCAAAGGTATTACCGCTGAGTGGGAGCGCTCCAATGATCGCTATAAAAACATAGGGCTTTGGGTTGCAGGTTTTGTTGGGCTACTCGTGGCAGTCGTGCTGCTAGTCTCAACTGGTACGATAGCGTTCAACCCTGAAATGGTGGCGGAGTACATGACCTATATCATCGCAGCCGTGGTCATATCGTACTTTGCTATTATGTTTATTTCACCGCGCCTAGATAAAACAGACAAACTGCGTCTACTGATTTGCTTTATCTTAATCATTGGCTCGACGCTATTTTGGTCAAGTTTTGAGCAGCAGCCAACGTCGTTTAACTTGTTTGCTGATCGTTATACGGATCTTAATGTTTTAGGTTTTGAGATACCAAGTATTTGGTTCCAGTCATTGAACCCTTTATTCATTTTATTACTAGCGCCTATCGTTAGTATTATCTGGGTCAAGCTTGGTAACCGAGGACTTGAGCCGAGCAGTATGGCGAAATTCGCACTTGGTATGCTGCTTGCAGCAGCGGGCTTTACGCTGATGATTTTTGCGTCAAAAAGCATCTTGAATAGCGATGGTGGCTTGGCTTCACCGCTGTGGTTAGTAGGTAGTTTGTTGCTGCTGACGCTTGGTGAGTTGGCGCTTAGTCCTGTTGGCCTGTCGTCGATGACTAGGGCGTGTCCTCAATTCATCTT